>JAYVKQ010000644.1:0-2567 GCA_043768285.1 Saprospiraceae bacterium
TTTCAATGCAGCCGAAGCCACAGAAGGGTTTAAGAGAAAATCCGTAATTTCAAAATTTGACCAAAATAAATGGTTTCAATGCAGCCGAAGCCACAGAAGGGTTTAAGAGCCGTCACTATCTAAATGACTGACTTTGAGTTATTTATATAAAAATCAGCCTTATCAATGAGCTTGTTTTTGGAAATTACAGAACAAATATATACATAAAAACAGTAGTGCAACATATTTAACCATTTATTTTGAAATAATCACATAAATCGTAGCAAATCCTTTCGCAATATCCCCGTAATGCGCTGCACATCTCCCTGCCAAACTATATCCGAAAGGTTATTTTTTTCTATCGGTATCACTATCACACTCTCATCGGGCGACAGCGTGGGCGGCAGCAACTTCATAATACCCCCCCTCAGTATTGTGAGCCTTCGGACATCAAAATCAGGTGCCATAAAAACCGATTTTTGCAAACGTACACACCCCGCCTTATCTAATCGCTTAGAAAGCCGTGTGCGCAAGGCATCGTCCGATATATCATAACAAATTAAATAGGTCATTATTTTATAATGGATAAGGAACATAAAAAAATAAACAACTAAATTTTAACACGAACGACACGAATTCATACACGAATAACACTAATTATTATGTTGTCAAGATGCAAATTAGTGCTATTCGTGTATGAATTCGTGTCATTCGTGTTAAGATTTAGTTGTTTATTTTTTTACGTTCCCTACTTATCCGTTAACAATCTTTTTCATTCTGATTTAAAACACAACTATGAAAAATTTAACGCGCACACTACTTTCTTTGTACTTACTCGTATGCTTCACTTGTTGCACTACCCAACCCCCTCCGCCCGTAGAAGTCACACCCGAAAAAACAATTCCTTTGAAAGATTTGAACCCACACATCGCTATCGGTACGCCTGTAGATGCGGCTGTGTATGATAACGAAAAATATAGCACTATCATCACAACTGAGTTTAACGTGGGGCAAAGCCTTTGGTATGCCAATTGGGGGGGGTGGAAAGCGGAAAACGACTATGATTTTGAGCATTTTAATAAAACGGTGAACTGGATGTTGGCGCACAATATGAAACCAATGGCGCATATGCTGACGGGTCAGAACCTATTTATGCCCGATTGGTTGATAAACGGCAAATGGAAACGCGCGGAGTTGGATACCCTTTTGCAAAACATGATATACAGCATCATGGACGCAAACGACAACAAAGACAAGGTCGAAATTTGGAACGTCGCCAACGAGCTTTTTGAAGAAGACGGCTCGTATCGCACCGATATGGTCTGGACAAAATTGGGTTGGGAAGCCGACTCATCCAACCTCGAAGGCGAAGCGCAAATCAATACCCAACACCCCGTTTTTATCCGCAAAGCCTTCACTTATTGTCGAGAAAAGACTAATAAAAAGTTAGAATTGCGGGATTATAACATAGAAGGTGATAACCCCGCCTACCCCAACGATAAAAAACACAAAGCCTTTTATCAACTTGTCAAGCATATGCTGAATACTCAAATTCCACTCGATGCCATAGGTATTCAAGGGCATATATCGGTTGGCACTTCCAGTTGGCTTTTTGAAAATAATGCCTTATCAAATATTGTTAAAAAATTTAAAGACTTGGGCGTTGATGTCTATATCACAGAATTGGACGTAGCCATCGGCACACGCACATGGAGCGATAAATTGGCTGAACAACAAAAAGAAGATTACTACAATTTTGTCAAACAAGCCATTGAAGGCGGTGCATCGCAACTCTACATTTGGGGTATTCAAGACGGCTCCGATAAAGGATTTTTGACTACTGAACACCCCTTGCCTTGGGATGAAAATTTGAATAAAAAACGGGCGTATTATGGTATTCAGAAGGCATTGATGGAGACCAAATAGAGCGAAAATACTGAGGGGTATTAAAATCTCCCAAAAGTGCTGTCATTGCGAGCGCAGCGAAACAATCTGTGGCCGTTATTCGATAGTTTAAACGTTAAAGTACTCGAGATGTGGGGCAGATTGCTTCGCTGTGCTCGCAATGACAGCACTTTTTATACACCCTTCCTCTTTTTCAAACTCAAATAATCCACAAAATATATCACCCGCAACGATAGCGAATTGGTATGATTGGCATTAAGAGTACGGTCAATGTTTTTGTTATAACTATCTTCAAAAATAGACCTGACGAAATCATCAGCCTCATCTTTCCAGACGATATTGAGGAAGCTACCATTGGCAATTTGCCATGTATAAACCATATTTAAAGCAAAAGCATTGTAGTTTTGGCTCAATGTCGCAGGGTCAATGCGGTTGCTTGGGTCGAGATAGCCTTGCGTATTGAGTAAAAATACTTCCTTTGCGTTCACGCCACTCCAATAATGGCGCACGTTAAAATTGATGCGCATCCGATTGCTAAAACTATACTTCATATCCACGCTGTTTTCTATAGTCACCCTATCCCGCCTTGTGAAATACACGCTATCGCCAATCTTTGACCCATATCCAGCTTGGTCTCTACTTTTCTGAAAACTTATATTGTGTTCAACCGAAAAACGCTGATT
>JAYVKQ010000645.1:0-4871 GCA_043768285.1 Saprospiraceae bacterium
TTTGCGCATTTCGATACGGGGTTTTGGCGCAAGGGCAGCGTTTGGTATTCGCGGTATTCGCATCATTACGGACGGAATTCCCGAAAGTACGCCCGATGGACAAGCCGATGTGGATAATATTGACGCGGGGGCTTTGCAACGCATGGAAATACTGAGGGGGGCATCGTCCGCGCTCTATGGCAACGCGGCAGGTGGCGTGATATACCTCCAAACCGAAGAACCAAGTGACAAGCCTTTTGGTGAAATGCAAGTTTCGATGGGCAGCTACGGTTTTCAACGCTATCAAGGCAAAACGGCGTTTCAGACGGGTAAGTTAGGCGTTTTTATGAGCGTTGGGCATAATAGGACTGAGGGGTATCGAAAACAATCCGCCATGCGCCAGACTATTGCCAATACCAAACTCATCTATACTTTTTCTAAAAAAACCAAATTGAAACTCCTTTTGAACTACGGCAACAGCCCCCAAGCCGATGATGCGGGCGGCTTAACGGTTGAACAAATTGCTACTGACCGCCGACAAGCACGTCCGCAAAACATACAATTCAACGGAGGCGAAAGTGTGCAACAGGGTAGGGCGGGTTTTGTTTTAGAACATAAAATCAATGAAAAAAGCCGTCTAATACTGAGGGGGTTCGCTACAGCGCGTGATTTTGATAACCGCTTGGCTTTTCAAAGCGGTGGCACGGTGGAGATTAATAGGGTATTCGGCGGCGGCGGGGCGCAATATGAATTTAAAGACAAATTGCTCAATCGCCCTTATCGCACCCAAGTGGGTTTGGATATGGATAAACAGCGCGACCACCGCCTACGCTTTAATAATGATAATGGTAAAAAAGGCGCACAGACCTTCGACCAAAACGAAAAATTTGGCAGTATTGGCGCATATTGGCTTAATGAATGGCATTTTTTAGAAAAATTATACCTCATCGTCAGTACGCGCTACGATAAAGTGAACCTCGCAGTGGAAGATAAATTTTTGACCGATGGCGACCAATCGGGTAGTTTGCCCTTGACCCGTTTTAGTCCATTGGCGGGTTTGACGTTTAAAATATCGCCTCGCTTATTTACCTATATCAACGCCAATTCTAATTTTGAAGCCCCTACTTTAAATGAACTTTCTGCCAACCCAAGCAATACGGGCGGCTTCAATCCCGACCTCAAACCGCAAAAAGCTATCAGCTACGAATGGGGTATCAAAGCCAAAGTAGGGGAGGTGCTTACACTCGAAACCGCCTTGTTTCAAATTGACTTGACAGACGAGTTTGTACCCTATCAATTGCCCCAATTTGTAGGGCGTACTTTTTTCAGAAATGCGGGAAAATCCAAGCGCAATGGCGTAGAATTGGGCATAAATTACGCAATTTTGCCCGAATTATCATTCACTGCAAACTATACGTATTCTAATTTTAAATACCTCAACTATACTTCTGGTACGCTCAATTATGCGGGCAATCGGCAGCCCGGTATCCCGCAACATACGGCATATAGCGAATTGCGCTGGCTCTCCAAACGTGGTATATCCGTCCTCGCGCAAGTACGTCATGCCAGCGAGATATTCGCCAATGATGCCAATACGGTCAAAAACCCCGCTTATACACTCGTGATACTGAGGGGGGGCTATCGCCACAATTTTAAAGCCTTCGGTATTGAACCTTTCGGCGGCGTGACCAACCTTTTTGATGTCAAATACAATGCAAATGTATTGCTTAATGCGGCGGGCAATCGGTATTTTGAACCTGCAGCGGGGCGGTATTTTTATGGGGGGGTGAAGGTGTATTTATGATCATTACTTTCCCTTAGTGCGATTTTTTTAATCAAACAACTTATCCTGTTCCTGTTTGATAAAAGCAATCAATTCTTCTTCTTTTGGTAAATTGACAAGGTATTTACTCACGAAAATTTGTTGTGATAAGCCACCCGTTGCGTATCGGACAAGGCTTTCATTTTTTTGAGCGCATAATAAAATACCAATAGGCGGATTATCACCCTCACTCATTTCGTTTTCAGTATAATAATTGAGATACATATTCATTTGACCAGCATCACTATGGTCGAACACACCTAATTTTAGGTCAATAAGGACATGACATTTTAAAATTCGATGATAAAATACAAGGTCAATATGGTAGTGTGTGTTATCAAAAGTAATACGTTTTTGACGGGCTTCAAAACAGAAACCACGTCCCAACTCTATTAGAAATGACTGTAAATCGGTAATAATCGCCGTTTCTAAATCACTTTCGCTGAATTCTGCCCTTTCATCAAGCCCTAAGAACTCTAATATATATGGGTTTCGGATGACCTCCGAAGGCTTTAAGACATCGCCTTCTTTGATTTTTTGAATAACAGCTTCTTTATTTGTAGATAGTCCTGTGCGCTCGTATAGCAATGTTGCTATGGCTCTTTGTAATTCACGAACTGTCCAGTTGTTTTTCAGAGTTTCCAATTCATAAAAAATGCGTTTGATAGGTGTTTCCGTATCAATTAACTCTATAAAGTGAGAAAAGCTCAAGTTTTCTACAAGCTTTTTTACATCGTTTATAGGTAGATTGTCTGTGTTAGGGTTAGGCAAAGAAGCACTTAAAATAGGTTGTATAAATTCTATTTTGTTAGGGCTGTTTAATTTTCCCAACAGCGTTGGGAAAATCTGCGGATATGTTATATAAAAATCTTTATAACGGTAAAGTTGAGATTTCGATAACCCCTTGTGGTGTTTCAATCGTTTGGCTATCTCTGCATAAAGGCGTGCGCCGTAAGCCGCACGGTCAAGCCCTTTTTGTTCATATTCAAAAAGGTAAAAACCGATAACCCAATTTCTCAATGTGAGTGCAATATTGACTTGTTTGACAGCTTCCTTTTGAAAGTATTCGCTGGTTTGATTGATACTTTCAATCAGTTGTTGTAGTTCCATAGTGGTTAGTTATACAGATAATTGTAAAGCGTAAAACTAAGAACATTATTTTTTATATACAAATAATTGTTTTATTTATGTATTTTTAATTTATTTGTTTTTAGCAAATTAAGTGTATTCATTAATTTTAATCATGCTTGTTTATTGGCAACTCTCACTGCATTTGGGGAAGACGTGGTATTCAAATTGACTTGTCAAACTCATAACCTCGCCTGTTGCTCGATTTTTAAGAATGGCTTTTGCTTCTAACATTTTCAACCCAGTAGTCCTTTCTTTTTTTTCATAATGGCTTATTTGGTCTTTCATCTGCAAAGTATCTTTACCTACTACTATTGAGACTATTTCATTAAAATTGGAGTAATATTTAGTAATATAAATATCTGCTTCAAATGTTTCTCCTTCTAACAAAGCTGCTTTTTTAGGCGAAATAGCTATTTTATAAAGCGGACCACAAATAATTTCTATTTGACCACTAACTTTATCATGAAAATATTTCAAATACAAAGTTTCATCTGCCAAGATTTGTTGTTTCAAAATAGTTGTAAATACTGAGGGGTAGGTTTTCATACTTTGCCAAAAGGCATTGCTCGATAATAACTTATGGATATGCGATTGCTTAGTTATTAGTGTTCTTTCCTTTTGGTCAGGTATGCTAATATCCATAACTTTTGAATGTTCTTCAATGCGTTTTTTTAAATTTTCTATATTAAAATCTCTATTTTCATATGATTTTGTAAGAAAATCAATAGTGTTTTTTGTAACCGCAGCAATATGTTTGGTTGGTTCTTTATACATTCCATACTTCATAATGTTTGTATAAATTTGTTTTTCTATTTCTGATGATATATTGCCATTATCATCTTTGATTACATTCAATCCATGACTTATTATTGTATCTATTTCTGCAAACGCTGCATTAGCTGTTGCCGCCCTCGACCACAACTGAAAAGATAAAACACCAATAATAGAAAGGTAAATGCCGTGCAACCAGATAGGCTTCATAGGATATAGTTTTTTGAAATGAAATGATAGAATAGAAACGAGATATATCGAAAGTCTATTATTTTGCGGCGAATTTTAACTAATTAACCTATTAAATCATGCTAACACTCACACAAATCAATATCTATCCTGTCAAATCTTTGGACGGATATACGACAACAGCTGCGATAGTCGAAAGACGCGGCTTGCAATATGACCGCCGTTGGTTGATTACCGATATGGACGGTATGTTTATGACCCAACGCAACAATGGCAAAATGGCTTTGCTACGCGCTACTATCGAGGATAACACATTGATTATCAAGGAAAAACAAAATGAGCATAATTGTATAAAAATACCGATTGGGACTGAGGGGGGTAAAAAATCAGACGTTGTGGTTTGGGACGATACTATGTTGGCAACGCATATATCCGAAGAAGCCAACGCTTGGTTGAGTGATTTTTTAGAGAAAAAATGCCAGTTGGTGTATATGCCCGACACCACTGAACGGCAGGTTGAAGCCAAATACAATCGCGGTGCAGATATAGTGAGTTTTGCCGATGGCTATCCGTTTTTAATGATTGGAGAAGCAAGTATGGCAGAGTTGAACAGCCGTTTGGATACCCCCCTCAGTATTCGCCGCTTCCGCGCTAATTTTATATTCGCAGGCGGCACACCCTATCAAGAGGATGATATGACGCATTTTACTATCGGTGATGTACCGTTTGAAGGCGTGAAACCCTGCGCCCGTTGCGTCCTCACGACCCGCGACCCTGACTCGGGCATCAAAGGCAAAGAACCACTTGCCACTTTGACCACCTATCGGCAACAAGGGACAAAAATCCTATTTGGTCAAAACGTGATATGGGATTTTAAAAAATGGGAAAATGTGATAATGCCCATGGTGCGCGTGGGGGATATAATTAAAATTCATTAAGCTAAGTTGGTCAAAAATCCCGAAGGGATTGAACATGAATA
>JAYVKQ010000646.1:0-10795 GCA_043768285.1 Saprospiraceae bacterium
TGCTTCGGTCAGTTTTTTTATAGGAGCTGGCATTTTCTTTACGCCTAAATTTTCGCAAAGTAACACAACTACTACGTTGCCCGCGAATTCTACTGGCAAAACAGCGGTTGAAGAAGCGCGTATGTTGCTCCGAAAAATTATGCTTACGGGCAAATGCAGTTCAGAATTAGCTGTTTTAGACCCTAATTTTGAAACCAAAGTAGGGCAAGCGTGCCTTGTTTCACGCGACCAATTGCGCAGTTATCTTAGTCAAGTTCATGTCAATGAATGGGAAGTAGGCGGCAGTATAGATTTGCCTGTCAGCTCTCATACTGATGCAAACGGAAATGTCACTTTCGCTAAATATTTTGTCATTCATGATACAAGTTTTCCGAGATATAGTAGTAGTTTTCCAAGCAATATTGACGATGAAAGTTGGGAATGGAATAGATTGGGACGTTGGATGACCAATGTGACCCATATATTTGTCAATCGAGTAGGTGACTCTAAAACAATGACACCGTTTAATGAGGGCATGACAGCTACTAAGTTGGAGCGTTATATTCTGGGCGATGGCAATTCCAAAGGGAAGTATATTCATATTGAGTTGATACAACCGCGCAAAGCCATGAAAGGCTACGGTCGCAATAATGACGTAGATGCCCCCACGCCAGGGTTTACGGAAGCCCAGTACAAGCGTTTGGCATTGCTCTATACGGTTGCCAGTGTACGCAAAGGCGAGTGGCTTATTCCTGGATTTCATGCCGCTGTAGATCAAGGCATTCGCTATTGCCACGATGACCCACAAAACTTTGAATTGGAAAAATTCTTCAAATCTTTGAACGAGGTTTGGGCAGATATTGACGCATTAGCGAATAATTCTGTTAAGACCAATATCAATGGCAGTGGTGGTCAGTAATGCGACCCCCTCAGTATTTTTGGGTATTTTATAATAGAAATTGCTAAACTTGTTTATTAAAAAGGCATAATTTATTCATAATGAATAGATTATGCCCTTTTAATAATATCTCACAGCAATTCCGCATATGACATAATAGGAACACGGATAACGCTGACAAAACGGATTTAAACGGATTTTTCCTGATTAAACATAAAAAAAATCCGTGTAAATCTAATAAAATCCGTGTCATCTGTGCTCCTATTATGTCCTATGCGGAATTACTGAATATCTCACTTATTCCCCTTTTTTAACTTCAAAAACTATTTTCCCGCTGCGGGCATCTGCCACAATTTTATCTCCTTTTTGAAATTTACCCATCAAAATTTGTTTAGAAAGCTCGTTTACCAATTCCTTTTGTAAGGTTCGCTTCAAGGGTCTTGCACCGAATTGCGGGTCGTAGCCTTGTGTTGCAAGGAAATCAAAAGCGGCATCGCTTGGGTATATAAATAATTCTTGTTTTTTTAACATTTCATTAACGCCTCTTACCAATATATTCAATATTGCACGTACATCGGTTTTGCTTAACGGATGGAATACGATGGTTTCGTCAATACGGTTCAAAAACTCGGGACGCAAATTATCTTTCAAAATAGTCAGAACATCTTTTTTCGTTTCTTCTATAATATCTTGACGTTGTTTTTCATTCACATCTTCAAGCCCTTCAAAATTATCCAAAATTTTATCTGCCCCCATATTTGAGGTCATAATGATAAGTGTATTTTTAAAATTGGCAACGCGCCCCTTGTTATCTGTTAAGCGACCATCGTCTAATACTTGCAACAGTACATTGAAGGTATCGGGATGCGCTTTTTCAATTTCATCTAATAAAATAATTTGATATGGTCGGCGGCGTACCGATTCGGTCAGTTGCCCACCTTCATCATACCCTACATAACCCGGAGGCGCACCTACTAAACGCGCTACGGCGTGTTTTTCTTGGTATTCACTCATATCAATGCGGGTCATAGCACTTTCATCATCGAAAAGGACATCTGCAAGAGCTTTTGCCAATTCCGTTTTACCAACTCCCGTAGGACCTAAGAAAATGAAAGACCCAATTGGGCGTTTTTCATCTTGCAAACCCGCCCTTGAACGGCGAATAGCATCTGATACGGCTTCTATCGCTTCTCTCTGACCAATCACACGCGTGCCCAATTCATCTTCCAATTTCAACAACTTATCTTTCTCCGATTGCATCATTTTGGTAACGGGAATGCCTGTCCATTTGGCAACCACTTCGGCTATATCATCCGCATTGACTTCTTCTTTGGTCATACGGTTTTCGGGCGTGAGATTGCTTAATTTTTCTTCTGCCATTTTCAATATGCTCTCCTCGTCCTTGATTTCGCCATAGCGGATACGTGCCACTTCATCGTAATGACTTTCTCTTTCGGCTCTCGCTGCACGGAGTTCAAGTTCTTCAATTTTGCGTTTTTGCTCTTGAATAACTTCAACAATACCGCGTTCTTCCTCCCATTTTGCCTTCAATCCTTTGAGCTGTTCTTGCACATTAGCGATTTGTTCTGATAGTCCTTTGAGTTTTTTCTCGTCATTTTCTCGCTTAATCGCTTCGCGCTCTATTTCCAATTGGCGTAGTTTTCTATCCAACTCGTCAATTTCTTCGGGTACGCTTTCCAACTCTAAGCGCAAGCGCGCGGCGGCTTCGTCAATTAGGTCAATGGCTTTATCGGGTAAATGGCGGTCGGTGATATAGCGTTGCGACAACTCTGCGGCTGATACCAAAGCCTCGTCTAATATTTTGACTTTATGGTAGTTTTCGTAGCGTTCTTGCACCCCCCTCAGTATTGAGACAGTATCTTCAACACTCGGCTCATCAATCATAACGGGTTGAAAACGGCGGGCTAAGGCTTTATCTTTTTCAAAGTATTTCTGATATTCGTCTAAGGTTGTTGCGCCAATTGTGCGCAACTCTCCACGCGATAAAGCGGGTTTGAGGATATTGGCAGCGTCCATCGCGCCATTGCCACCACCAGCACCAATGAGGGTATGGATTTCATCAATAAATAAGATAATCTCGTCATTCGACTCCTCAACTTCTTTTACGACAGCTTTCAAACGCTCTTCAAATTCACCTTTATACTTTGCCCCAGCAATCAAGGATGCCATATCTAAGGAGTATATACGCTTGGTTTTCAACGATTCGGGTACATCGCCGCGAATGATGCGGTGGGCAATACCTTCAATAATCGCCGTTTTGCCAACGCCTGCTTCGCCAATCACGATGGGATTATTTTTTTGGCGGCGCGATAGGATATGCAGCACGCGGCGAATTTCTTCATCGCGCCCGATTATGGGGTCAAGTTTGCCACTTTCTGCTCTTTCGTTGAGGTTGATAGCATATTTACCCAAAGCATTATAAGTGTTTTCAGAATTTTGATCGGTCACTTTGCGTCCTTTGCGTACTTCCATAATGGCTTTTTTAAGATTTTCTTCCGTCGCCCCTAACTCGCGCAAGAGTTTTCCTGTTCTATCGTTGCCTTGTAGGATTGCCATAAGGAGTAATTCAACAGGAATGAACTCATCGCCATATTCCTTCGCCAATGTTTTTGCTTTACTCAATACCTTGTTGGCTTCGCCCGATAGGTACTGTTTATCTACATCTCCCTGCACTTTGGGGTAGCTTTGCATTACTTTTTCTAATTCAGAAACCAGAAGATTAAGGCTCACGCCTACTTTTTTTAATAGAAAACCCGCTACGCTTTCATCTTCTAAGAGGATACCCCTCATTATGTGCGCCGTATCAACCATTTGTTGGTTGTTTTCGCCCGCTATTTGCTGGGCTTTCAGAATACTGCCTTGTGCTTTGATGGTGAAATTATCGTAAGTCATAGGGTATGGTTATTTAGTGATTTTATAATTGGAACATTGTTTTGCAATCGAGGTGTCAAAATAGTAACCAATTGTAGTTTTGTGAAATATTGGCAGGTATTTTTTACTATAAATAAAATTTTGTCATACAAATAGCCCAATTGAATGACAAAAAGGCATATTTTACGCTGTATTTTTAAAAATCAAGGAATGAACCTTTGAGTGGCTTTTTCGGCGGTTTATCGGGTATGCAAGGGGTTTTATGTTCCGCCTTCTTGTTAAGTGTGGGTTGATCGAAAGAGGAATTTATAGAATGTTGCATACTGTTCAATACACAGTAACTGCATCGCTAATTATTTTGGTTGCTTAATGCTGCAAGGCAATATTTAAGTATTACACGACCTATCCCGATACCATCGGAAGGTTTTTTTTATAAAATTTCAAAAATTAGAAAAATTTTCAAAAAAAGATTTGACATTTCCCAAAACATCTGTATTTTTGCATCGCTTTTGTAAGCAAGGTAAAAAACAAACAGTCTCTGGCCCGTTCGTCTATCGGTTAGGACTCAAGATTTTCATTCTTGCAAGAGGGGTTCGACTCCCCTACGGGCTACAAAGTTAAAGCGCAATATATTGATAATCAATATTTTGCGCTTTTCTTTTTTCTGAAAACTAATCGTCTCAAGTTAGAGAAACTTTAAAATTTTCCCTAATTTTTCTAAATTCATTATGCAAAAACCTCTTTTTGCGTCTTCACATTCAATAAGTCTCCCAATTTTAAGAACTCTTTTTGCCAATCTGGATTAAGATACGTGCGTTCATTCCTACTGAAATCTTTCAACATATCGAAATAAATGGTTTGACTTTTCCAAAAGTTGAGCTTGACATTCATTTGCTTCAATATACTCAGCACCTCGCCCAAGGATTGCAAGCGTGCCGCAGAGGTGTTACCTTTGTCAATCGTTTTGAACTCCGCATAGATACGTTCACTTGCCGATAGTTTGAATATGCTTTCATCGTTGAAGCCAAGATGCCATTTCTGAAATTGGTTTAATATGCGTTTTAATTCACTAATTTGAAGGTCTTCACCCGCAAAAAAGTTTTTTAAATCGCTATGGAGCACATATTGAATGGCATTTTTGTAAGCATCTGGCACTTGCACATTAGCCAACAACAAGCTACTCATGAGTTGGTAATTATCTTTATATATATTGCGGAATGAATTTTCGACACTACGCAGGTTTTTCTCCGTGATTTGATTGATAATATGCTGTTTTTCTTCTTTAAACAGTTGCCAAATGGTGAATTTTTCGGGACCAAAATACTCCTGCAAGCATCCAATCAAATCTGCTAAATTCACTTCTTTAAACGCTTTGGTTGTCCGCTCGTACATTTCGTCAAACAGTTCGCGCTTCATATTGAGTGAAATATTGCCAATTATATTCAATTGACCGAGATACAAAACTGCAAAACTGAAATGCTTTTCGGAATGGGTAATTTTGGAACGCACGGTAGTTCGCCCAATTGCCAATATCTGATTACCTGACTCGATACGTTCAAAAAATTCGCTATTGGCTACGTAGTTGAAAAACTCTAAACGTTCGGGATATTTTTCAAAAAGTGATGTTGCCGCATAGTGCATACCCACGCGGGTCAAATCCACCTGCGCTGGTTTTACACTTTGTTCGTAAACGCCTGCCCCATTGGCATACGTGTCCAGGTTACTCGGTGCTTGCGATAGGCGGTATATGAATTCCGTTTCGTAATCCACATCTGCCACTTGCTTGGCGTAGTGAATGGCACGACAAGCGTATTGTAAAATTTGAGCTGTTTCGATGCCTGATATTTCATCAAAAAACCAACCGCAACTGGTGAACATAAATAAGGCGTTGCGCTGCATCTCCAATAAGCGGAAAAGATGGACTTTCTCACGCTTAGTCAAGGCGTGATTGGCGTGTTTTTGCAGAAAAGCATCTAAATTTTCTTCATTTCTATTGAGCAATACCTCTATGTATTCGTTGCGCACTGTCCACGGATCGCGCACATATTTAGAAGCATTTTCTTCGAAAATAGGAATAAGTTGGTCGCGCAACCAATTGAGTGCAAAACGCAAAGGTGCCCGCCAGTTTTGATGCCATTTGCCATAGCCACCGCCACCATTACAGCCGCAGTTTGCCCGCCAACGGTCAACACCATGTACGCATGACCACGACGAATTTTCGTGAATGGTCACTTCATACTGAGGGGGGTGCAATTCTAAATACTCCCCGTAATTCGTTAGTTTAGCAAATGATTTTTCTTCAATAATATTCAAACAATCCGCCAACGCCATTTCACCCAAGCGGTGGTGATGCCCGTAGCTTTCGCCGTCGGTAGCGATATGCACCAATTGTGGCTCATTGTTAATGTCAAAACCACTCATTAGGCGTTGCGCAAAGGCTTTACCGCTATTTAGTAAGCCTTCAAAAGCCACGGCTTGCGAAGCATTGCCATTATAGAAAAACAAATTAATGCTGTTGCCAGATGGTAATTTGCAGGTATAGGGGCGGCGGGTTTCAATATTATCATTGACACATTCCGTCCAATTGGCATCTCCTACGCGGCGGAAAGACTTGGCTTGGCGTGGGGCTAATATGGTATATTTGACCCCATACATTGCCAATACTTCTAATGTTTCGGTATTTACAGCCGTTTCAGCCAACCATATGCCTTCAGCGGGATGCCCAAAGCGATGTTCATAATCCTTCAAACCCCAATAGACTTGTGTTACTTTATCGTTGTAATTTGCCAAAGGCAATATCAAATGGCTATGCGCTTGTGCTACGGCAGAGCTATGACCGCGAAAATTTTTCCGACTTTCTTTATCCGCTTCTTGCACGAGGTGATAAGTTTCGGGGTCTGCCTTTTCCATCCACGACAGAAGGGTAGGCCCGAAGTTAAAACTCATGCGGCTATAATTATTGAGGATATTGACGATTTTATTGTCCGCGTCTAAAATGCGGGCAACGGCATTGGTGGCGTAGCACTCAAAGTTAATGCGCTCGTTCCAATCGTGAAAAGGGGTTGCACTTTCCTGTTGCTCAATGACTTCCAGCCAAGCGTTTTCGCGGGGCGGTTGATAAAAGTGTCCGTGTATGCAGATGTATTTATTGTCCATAAATTCTTAGTAAGTAAAAAATAGGATGCAAATTTCCGAATTTTTACTGGAATAAACAACGGGAAGAAGGCTTTAATGGTATATAAGGAAGCCCTTCAAGTCTTTGAACGGCTTGTATAGGTTGATAATCAATGAATTATAGAGCGGTAATTATAATTATTGATTAGTAAATTTAAAACCAAAATACGCTGAAAGAGGGGGGATACTGGGAATGTATAGGTATATCTGTTAGGGAAATCTCAAAAATTTCTCTAACATTATTACTCCTACTTTCATTTTTTCTTTACTAAAATAAGTTGCTCAGCATCACCCATGCGGTTCATATCCATCACAAAAGTATCGGCAGTGATAGACGCAATACTAACCATTTTTTCGATCTTGTTTTTGGCATCAGCGGTGGTATACAGTTTTGGACCTGATAGGCGGAATGTTCCCTTTTCGCCTTGTCCATCGTAGCTTGCCGAATAATTGTAATCTGTGGTGAATTCAAAATTAACGGTTTGTGCATCGCGTCCTGCATCTTTGCCACCGACTGTCCAACGCACTCCTTGCCATTTGCCTACAAGCAAATCTTTGGTTTCGTTGTTTTCTTTGCAACTAAAAAGAGAGATTGTAATGAATAATAAAAGAAGTATTTTCTTCATGTGAAAGCGGTTTTTAGTAACGAGCAAATAATAAGTTGGTCAAATGTACCGTCGAATTCATTCGACGGGCTGCGTAAATCATTGATTACCAACGCCTTCGTCGAATAAATTCGACGGTACATTTGACCAATTTATTTCTTCTGCATTACTTATTAAGTGAATAATGAAAAATAATTGAAAATGTTTAGGTGAATTCCGTTTCCTAAACCACTGTTAAAACGCGTACGCCTAAAAAATATTGATATAAAAAATAAAAATCCCGAACTTTCCAAAATGGAACTCTCGGGATAATTATTGTTTCAGATAGTATTGAAATTGTCTAATAGTTTACCTAAACCTTCCTCATATGTTATATTATTGAAAGTTTTCCTTAAAAAACACCTGAAATATGGTGCGTTTCGCTCCATCAAGCTGAAAGCATGACTAAGGGGTATTCATTTAATAATAATGATTATGAATATACGATTTATGAAGACGAAAGGCGTACTTTCATAAAGTATTATCCTACAATCTATATACGTAAATTTAAGCTGCCTCCTTCACCATACGGATGTCGAGATAAGCCCGAGCTGATTTGGCTTGCAATTGCTGCGACAGTATTTCCTTTGCACGGAAAAGTTGTGCTTTGACCGTACCCAAAGGCAGTTTCAGCTCTTGGGCAATTTCTTCGTAGCTCAACTCCTCGTAGTAGCGCAACTCAATCATAGTGCGGTACTTAATATTCATGTTTTCGACCAAGCGGCGCACATAGCCTATCTTTTGGCTGTGCATCATCATGCGCTCGGGGTCAGGTTCGTAATCACGAATATTGTGCGAGTGTTCGCGGTCGCTGTCATGCATTATTGTATCGTCCATCGAAAGCGTTTGTAAACGCTTTTTTCGGATATGGTCAATACAATTGTTGATAGCAATTTTAAAAAGCCACGTAGAAAACGCATAATTGGGCGCGTAAGTCGGCAATTTGCGGAATGCCTTTCCAAAGGCTTCAATGGTCAAATCATCAGCGTCATCGCGATTATTAACCATTTTATACATGGCATGGAACACGCTATTGCGATAGCGGTTCATCAAAGTGGCGTATGCTCTTTCGTCGCCACCGATAGCGGATTGTACAAGTTTGAAGTCGTCCACGGCTCTGGGAGATAATTTGTCGTTTATTTTCATTAATGTTATCGCCATTTTTGTGTTCTTCTGAATAGGGCAGGCGCGAAAAGGACGTAAAAAAGGACATATACGGCATCTAATAGAGGTATCCACCAAAACAAATCGGTGTGTTGCAACTTTCGGAGTATTTTACCGTACAAAAACCATATCGCCAATATTCTTACCACGATACAAACCAAAACAAATATTGTGCTAATTTTTAATATCAATGCCAAAAGTGCTGTCACAGAATAAAAAAAATGTGATACCGATATCCCACCAAGTAGTATTTTATGTTTCCATTTGTAGTGAAAAGCCGTGGTGTAGTGTCTTCTTTTTTGGGTGATGTAGTCATTCCATCGAGTTTTCGGTTTAGAATAAGTAAATGTTTTAGGGTCTAAAAATATTTTAAAATTATTTTTTGTAACTGCTTGGTTTACAAATAAATCGTCGTCGCCCGAGGCAATATGCGCGTGGCTATCGAACCCACCGACGCGCTGAAATAGGCTTTTTCGATAAATTAAGTTGCGCCCAACACCCATATATGGTTCGCCAACTAAAGCAAAACCCATATACTGAACAGCTGTAAAAATAGCTTCGTAGCGAATAAACACATTCAGAAAACCGTCACATTTTTCATAGGGCGAAAACCCCAATCCCATTTCTTTATCCGCCGCTACCGTCATCATTGCTGCAATCCATTCCATACAGAGGGGGTAACAATCCGCATCGGTCAGCAATACCCAGTCGTATTGCGCCGCTTTGATGCCTTCGGCTAAAGCTCCTTTTTTACCTTTTAGCTTTTTTTCAGTCAGCGTAACGATGTGTAGGTGTGGATATTTTTCAGAAAAAGCCTTCAATACTGAGGGGGTATCATCATCAGAAGCATCATTAACGACGATGACTTCAAACTGCGGATAGTTTTGTTGGAGAACGGAAGGCAAGTAATTGCTCAAATTCTCGGCTTCATTTCGGGCACAAATAATGACGGATACTGCCATGCCCCGCCGTGGTGAAGCCATAGGCATCAAGGGGGCATTTGGCTTCGGATTTAAAGTATCGGATTTTGGATTTTTTTCTTCATAAAATGCTACTCTGCCGAATACCCATAGCCAATATATCAATTGCGTCAGCAATGAGGATATGAAAACGTAGATGATGATATTGTTGAGCATGACTGTGATATTAGAAAGTGCAACGGAACACTGTTCAGTTGAAGGTGTTTGAACAACGGAACAGCGTTCCGTTGCACTTGCTGCAAATATAGCAATCTGAGCTATAACCTGCCTCTTATCCATCTTTTTAGAGCAAAATACTGAGGGGGGTAACAAAAAAATAGATATAAAAATAAAATGCGCATTTACGATAATTTAGTGTTTAAAATAAATGTAACGTATTGTTAGCGTACTATATTGAGTTGTTTTTAAAATAAATAACATAAATATATTATTCAAGTCATTCATAATCAATCACTTGTAAATTTGACAATCCATATCCTGTATTATCCAAGCCCTATGGCATAAGATTTGGACTTATATACAGGTAAGGAGATGAAAACTATATCAATAACATACTATAAGAAAAAATTCCATGACACGAATCTTAGTGATTGATGATGAGCGTGAAATCCGTCAGGCGTATAAGACGGTGCTCGAAAAATTGGACTGTCAGGTAGATGTTGCCGATGATGGCATTGATGGCTTGTCGCGTTTTCTCAATAAAATGTACGATGTCGTCATTGCGGATTATAATCTGGATGATATGGACGGTCTGCAAATGTTGGAGCATTTTCAGCATATTGATTCTCGTGTACCCGTTATTTTCTCTTCTGGCTTGGCTGACGAAACGGTAATTGAAGAAGTGATGGATGGTGGAGCATTTGATTTTATTCCCAAACCTGCCAATATAGAGCAACTGTTGTTGAGTATCAGCCGCGCTATATATTTCAAACCATCGCATAAATCAGATGATGCGCCCGAATGTGAGGAACGATAAGATATAAATTATAGTTTATTTTAATGTTTTGAACCTCAAAGATTTTTGAAATCTATGAGGTTTTTCCATTTGTACACATCATGTGATG
>JAYVKQ010000647.1:0-2543 GCA_043768285.1 Saprospiraceae bacterium
TCAATCCAACGCCAAAGTTTGGGTATAAATTCAGTATGATGCAAAAAGGAAATGAACAAATGTAACCCTGTCATCATATAAATATCAAAAGGTGAAAACCCAATAATAGTGAGGGGCCAAAAGAACATAAACGAAAACAAACGTTGTGTTACACTCGCACGTAGCGCAACAAAAAAGTTCATTTCCTCCGCGCTGTGATGCGGCGAATGGGCTGCCCACATAATGTTGATTTCATGCCCCCACCGATGCACCCAATAGAAAATGAAGTCAATACCCAGCAATAAAAGCAGGAAATTATACCAATTCATCGGGAGGCTGTCAATTAAACGGTAATTTTCCCATAAATAACCATAACCGACATATACCCCCGCAGCGACTAAAATATTGACCGTTTGGTTGCCCAATGCCGTTCCAAAATTGGCAATGGCTTCCGAAAAAGAGATATAATGCCTTTTATAGATTAAGCATAAACCTATTTCAATCAAGATAAAAAACAACGCAATGGGGGTTAAAAATGCGTAGATATTTTGGGTGGCGAATAATAATGTAGGTATCATTTGGCATTGAAATTTTAAAAATTAACAAATAAAGAGTGCTTCTTTAATACGTGTATTAAAGTAATAGGTGTTGATAATCAATAAATTAGATGATTTTTTAAAAAAATAGAGAGGGCTATCATCACATAATATTTATACTCCAGCAAGGAAATCCAATCGGGGTAAATCGTATTATCGCTTTTTAAAAACAATCGACAATAGTGTAGCCATGTTGTGAAAATATATAAGGCGTAATATAAATGAGTAATCTCTTTATTTATAAAATATTGAAACAGCGTTAGGAGTAAGATGAAAATAACAACTGCCAGAAACCCTCCATACAAATGGTTGAAAAACGTATAATTTTGTATGCGATTGAGTTGTTGTTTTAAACTAAAAAGCATAGGTTTTATGGTAGCGTTGACACTTGCCTCGTGGCGCATACACACATAAAATCGGTGTTCTGAGTTCGGATATAAAGACAATGCTACATCGTATTTGCCCTTAAAATAGCCATTTTCGGTTGTTTTTTCAACCAATTTTCCAGCTTGATAATGTCGTTCAATATGTCCTTTATATTCCTGCCATATATCTAAAAATTCAGACCTAATGGCATTAAAATAAAGTGTTATTGTGTCATTTGATTGATTTTTTAGTGCGAAAGTGAGCCAGTAACTGTATTTTGCGCGTTCAAATTTAGTACCCAATTGGCGTTCGGCTAAAGGCTTAAATGATAAATTGGCAAAGGCTTTTTGAGCCAATAAGACATCGGCTTGTGCCGTGGAATCTGCCCAAGCGAGAGTAACGTTATTCAGATTTAGTATCTCAACGGTAGAATCAATAGAGATGATATCAGGTATTTGTGCGTTCAAAGGTAGGGTGATACAACTTAAAATCACCCATAGTTGTCGGATGATTAAGTCAAATTTGTAGAATAGTGTACTCATTTGTGGATATTTTTTGAGAAAAACAAGACCACTTTCTCAAAGTAAAGTTACAAATATTTAATCATTTTAATAATTTAAAATTATACATTTTAAAGCCTGAAGGCTGAGCTTTTATCCATACAACAATTGGTCAAAAGAGATTGTGTTTTCTTGATAATAAATATTGAACTTGTCTATCTTATAAATATCGTGAATGAAAACATCTTCGCCCCAGCCTTTTTGCACAATTGGAGAGAAAAAGAAAGAATAGGTGTCTATCAAGCGATAAACACCTATTGTTATTTAGAAAAACATGTCTATCAAGTTGATAGGTCTTTATATCAGCGGTCGTTTTTTCATAGTAACAAAAGTAAGCATTTTTGCCTAAAATACTGAGGGGGTCACTCACGCCCGTAACACCCGCCAAACAATACGCGGATGAAACAAAGAAGTCGGCGGTTCGAGCAAACTCATCACCCTTAAAAAGGCTTTACACACTACTTCATCCGTCAAGGAAGCACGATGCACCCGCCCCACGTATTTGTTAATAAAATCAATAGCAGGAGGCTTCGGTCCTTCGGTTTGTGGATAACGAAAATCTTCACCAACAGCCAAACCCCACGGGATTTCTACCACTTTGGCAGCGGCTTTGAAGAAGGTTTTTGCCAAATCTTCATCGGATACACCTTTAGTCAAAATTTTATCCAACTCAACGGCTTGCATCGAGGCAGAACTCATACCTTGACCATAAGTCGGGTTAAAACTGGAAACGGCATCGCCCAAAACCAAATAGCCCTGCGGAAAACGCTTCAAATTTTCATAATGACGGCGCAAACTTGACAAAAATTTGTACGGCATAACATCTGTTAGCGGTTCACTTTGGCTGATAATATCGTAAAATTCGGGCATCGGTAAGGCTTTAACATAAGCCTCAAATCCTGCCGCATCTATAGGGGCAGCGTCACCATGCCAACCACCAGCAGTGATCACCCAACGGTCGCCTTCAATAGGGAACATACCGCCAAATCGTTGTTGTTCAGGTGCTTTAGGTGTGTGCAATAACCAACTTTTACTGAGGGGG
>JAYVKQ010000648.1:0-2683 GCA_043768285.1 Saprospiraceae bacterium
TCGGAAGGGCGATTAAAATCGCCCGCTATTGATTTTGACCACGAAAACCTATCAATAGAGGGCGATTTCAATCGCCCTGCGAAATGTAAAACCAATGTATATTAGCCTTTTTTGTCCAAATACGGAATTGCTGTATCTGTATCAACAATTCGCAGATGCAATACAAAGGCTTTAAAGCATTAATTTTCATCTCCGCAGGGCGATTGAAATCGCCCGCTATTGATATTTGCCACGAAAACCCCATCAATAGGGGGCGATTTTAATCGCCCTGCGAAATTGAAAACCAATGCACTAATGCTTTTTCTGTTATACGCATATTGTTGAACCGACAGGAGCAAAGATAGTAAAAAAGTAAAAGGTCGAAGAAGCGTATAACGCAACTCCGACCTTTTTTTTATTTTCTAAAAAACAAAATTTAATTTTGTGAAGCCTTATATTTCTTTACTGCTTCCGTCAATTTAGGCACAATATCGAACAAATCGCCAACAACGCCATAATCTGCGGCTTTGAAAAACGGTGCTTCGGGGTCTTTGTTTATAACCACAATCACGCGACTGTTATTGACACCCGCTAAATGTTGAATAGCACCACTGATACCAATGGCGATATAGAGGTTCGGACGAATAGCCACGCCCGTTTGCCCAACGTGTTCGTGGTGAGGTCGCCAATGGGCATCAGCTACGGGGCGAGAGCAAGCCGTTGTTGCGCCCAAAGTCGTCGCCAATTCTTCAACAATACCCCAATTGCTTGGGTCTTTCATACCACGACCCGCCGAAACAACTTTTTCCGCTTCGGGTAAAGGCACAATACCATCTGCCGTTTTCACAGCTTTCACTTTTACGCGGCTCGCGGGTGCCGAAATACTGAGGGGGGTAACAGCTACATCGCTATCGGTGCGTTCAGGAGGTAAAGCGTTGCCCATGACCGAAATCACTTTCACGTCAGATGTCAAACTATATTCCGCGATGGCTTTACCTGAAAAAACAGATTTTGACACCGTGCCAGCCGCACTCAAAACGGTGTTTGCACCCGATACCAAACCTGCATTCAAACGCACTGCCACGCGACCTGCTATGGATTTACCCGTTGCGGTATGGCTTGTTATCACCACTTTTGCGCCTAATTGTTTGGCAGAATCAGCGATAATAGCCGCATACACTTGGGCATCGAAAGCATCGTTACCCGCGACATTATATATTGTGGAAGCCCCACATTGACCTAATTGGGCGGCATTATTCACGTTGCCAATCGTAAGGACGGCGCACGTTGTACCATAATTGGCGGCTACTTTTTTTCCATATGTGGCCGCTTCAAAAGCTGCTTTTTTAAAATTGCCTTTCGCGGTTTCTGCAAATACTAAAACCATGTTATATATTTTTTATCAATGGATAATGGATAATGGGTAATGGGTAATCTGTTTATAATCAAATAATTATCCTTTTTTTACACAATTATTAGTGCGGAGGTTTAGTAAACTGAATTTTAATTTTTTTTGAAAAAAAATTAAAATTCAGTTTACTAAACCTTTGTCAAGCAATATGATAGCTTATATCACTTTCGCTTCCTCATGTAGCAAGCGCACCAATTCCTCCATATTGTCGGCAGCTACCATTTTCACACCCGCTTTTGCAGCTGGCATAGTGAATTTTGATACCACAGCATTGTCTGCGAAGGGTTTAGGTGGGACTACGCTGAGGGGTTTAGATTTGGCTTTCATAATACCCATCATATTGGGGATACGTTGCTCCGCCATACCTTTGGCAGCCGACACCACGAAAGGGGTATCAACTTCCACTTCTTCTACGCCACCTTCAATATCGCGCTCAATGCTCGCCGTTTTGCCAGTCATATCCAATTTTGATGCATACGATATAAAAGGCATATCCAAATATTCGGCAATCATCGCCCCAACTTCCGAACCATTATAGTCAATGGTTTCTTTGCCCGTAAAAATGATGTCGAAATTATTTGCCTTAGCATATTCAGCAATTTGAAAAGCCGTATTCATGGCACTGGCAGGTTTCATATCAACACGCACCGCATCGTTGGCATCGAGGGCAAGACCTTTGCGGATAACTTGCTCGGTTTCAACGCCGCCGACATTAATAAGTGTAACAGTACCACTCGTTGCTTTGGCGAGGTCAATTGCCCGCACGAGGGCGTACCACTCATCATATGGGTTCATAATAAACTGAACACCCGCGCCGTTGAATTCGGTATTGTCCGCATTAAAAGAGATTTTTGCGGTCGTATCGGGTGTCTGACTGACACAAACTAATATTTTCATATTTTTTTATATAGTAATGAGTAAATAGTATCGAGCAAAGAATTTGAGAGTATAAACCCCAAAATGTCCAAAATGTTGCTATTGGCGGTGCAAATTTAGGGTAATATTTGAGACTTAAAAATATAGTTAGCGAAAATTCGCTAATTTTTTCTTATTCTAAATTATAACTAAAAAACATCTGGCGATAGACATAATATTGACATAAATGACGTTTCATCAATAAATATAAAAACCAATTTCTATTTTAATATCTCTGGAAAATCTAAAAAAACAATTAACTTTGTAAATAGTAAACTATAAGTTGGTCAAAATGTACCGTCGAATTTATTCGACGGAGGCGTTGATAATCAATGAATTACGCAGCCCGTCGAATGAATTCGACGGTACATTTTGACC
>JAYVKQ010000649.1:0-4663 GCA_043768285.1 Saprospiraceae bacterium
GTGCTTATAATGTGCGAATCCTATAGAGTCGAGCGTTGATTAGTTATATCAACATTCCAAAAGTTATAAACTTTTGGAATGTTTTACGGTAAAAAAATATTACCAATCAACGCTCGACTCTAACGGATTCGTTTTACATTTTCTGACTTATTGTCTATAAACGTACAAATCTTAACGGATTTATTGGGTTTGAATCCATTATTCGCATAATGCATAATACATTGATAATCAGCATATTGAGTTGCAAGTTGTACGGCGTACATCTATTGTCGCCTATCTACTAAAATTATCCATTGCTATTGTTTTTGATATGTTACAAAAAAGCTCAACCAGATTGTCCTTGATACGCGGAAAAACCAAACGAAGAGGGCGATAATAACGCCCATAGCGGCGAAAAATGCCGTCGTGACATCCCAATCCAATACGAACTTAAATATAGCAAAAACGCCAAACATCATTAACGCTGAAAGGATATAGGATATAAACATCGCACCATAGTAAAAGCCCGTTTCGAGCGTAAATCGCTGGTCGCAATGGGGGCATTTACTGTACATATCAAAGGATTTTTTGAAAGAAAATGTCGGCGTAGGGTACATATCACCTGTATGACAACGCGGACATTTTAGCAAACCTATGGCATATAGCCACGAACTTTTAGGTATCATCAGTTATCAGAATAAAGAGAACGTTATTGGAATAAACCATTTGAAATAATTTATTCTAATTAAATGCGTCGCAAAATTATATAATCAAGACCAGAATACTGAATTTTGCAAAAAATAATAGTCTTCATTTTATGAAACTCCATTTTCATCTCGTACGTGCTGTCGAAAATGCTTTACACGATATATTCGAGAACGGTAAACAGGCAGATAAGGTCATCGAAAAAATCTTGAAATCGAACCCCAAATGGGGTAGCCGAGACCGCGCTTTTATTGCCGAAACCACCTATGAGTGTGTCCGGTGGCATCGTCTGTATGCGCATATCGCCTCGGATAGCACGACTTCAGTCGCTTCTTTATTGGATATAATAGGTGTGCATTTGGTATTAAAAAATAAAGATAATATATCGCTTTCAGAGTTTAACCACTTGATATACACAGTTTTACAAAAAAAATACGATGCCATTCAAGATAGGAAAATCAAGCAATCCATACCCGATTGGCTGGACGCACTGGGCGAAAAAGAATTGGGAGCGGATAAATGGGAAGCCGAATTAACCGCTTTAAATCGCCCTGCCGATGTGTTTATACGGGTTAATACTTTAAAAACGGCTGTTGAAGATGTTCAAAAAGAATTAGGAAAATTGGGTTGGGAAAATGAAAAAATAAGTGAAAATATTCATAATCACGATAAAAGAGTGACTGCGGGGGTGTTGTTAAAGAGGCGCGGTAATATTTTCGCAACCGACATATTCAAACAAGGGCATTTTGAAGTACAAGATGGTGGTAGTCAATTGATTGCGCCATTTTTGGAAGTCGAAACGGGGATGTGTGTGGTAGATGCTTGCGCGGGGGCAGGTGGCAAGACGCTACATTTGGCAACCCTGATGCATAATAAAGGCAAAATTATCGCTTTAGATACTGAGGGGTGGAAGTTGGAGGAACTGCGCAAACGTGCCAAACGAAATAGTGTCCATATCATCGAAACGCGCACAATTGATACCACTAAAGTCGTCAAACACCTACACGATAGCGCGGATAGATTGCTTTTAGATGTACCGTGTTCGGGTTTGGGTGTGCTACGCCGGAATCCCGATGCCAAATGGAAACTCAAACCCGAATTTTTAGATACTATTCGCCAAACCCAGCAAGAGATTATTACCAATTATTCAAAAATAGTGAAAAAAATGGGTAAAATGGTGTATGCAACGTGCAGCATATTGCCCTCCGAAAATCAGAACCAAGTACAGGTTTTTTTAGAAGAAAATAAAGATTGGGCTTTTATAAAAGATAGAACGGTATATCCTTCAGTTGAGGGATTTGATGGGTTTTATATGGCTCTTTTAGAAAAAAAGGCTTGAAATACTGAGGGGTTTGCTTTATTAACGGGGTAATTGGCGAGTAGTGGTTTAGGAAACTGATTTTGATTTTTTTGAAAAAAAATCAAAATCAGTTTCCTAAACCGCCTTCGTTCGTGACTTTTATGACAAAACGCCTTCTTCAACTTCAACTTCCTTATTGACTTCATCAATAACTTCTTCAATTATTGGGTCTAAACCTTTGTACCATGCCAAATGAGGCGACCATTTGCCACAACCGCTTTCAAAATGGCTAAGGCATTGCGTCATATCCCATTGTTTTTTGCAAGAAGGGCAGCGTCCACTTGTATCGAATGTATGCCATGAAGTGCCACAAGAGCATGACCAAAGGCTGTTGGGCTTGGGTTCCCATTTGCATTTTGGACATTCTATTTTGATGTGTGCCATTGAGTTAGATTATTGATTATCAAAAATTTATTCATGATATTTATACAAATTCAAGAATTTCGCATGTAGCAAAAGAGGTATTTGTGCATTGGTTTTCACATCCGAAGGGCGATTGAAATCGCCCGCTATTGATGGGTTTTCGTGGTCAATATCAATAGAGGGCGATTTCAATCGCCCTTCGGATGTTCCCATAATGTTCAAATGCGGAATTGCTGATAAAAATTTTGCACTTATCATTTTGACGCAATTTCCCTTCAAAAGTAATGATTTTCACCTTGATTACTGCATACTATTTTGACCATCGCTTATTGCATTCATTGCCCCATAATAAATCAAAAACCACTCATTATCGCGCTTATAAAAACGGCGAAACATTTTGAATGGTGAATTGCGTTGATGAATGGTTTCGCTAACCGCCATTGGTAACGGCACTTCAAATTTGCGGGTAAAAGCTGTATCTGTGAAGCCTTCCATGCGGTGCATTAGCCATGTGTTGGGTTGCCATCTATAATTTTCGTCAATATAAACGGTTGTGTCATTATCCACTTGCGTAGGGTAGCCTTGCAAAGGGAACTGTATATGTGCCATTTGATAGAGGCTATCTGAATGGAATTTTTTATAAAAATCTAAAAAATCGGGTGGCAATGCCTGAGTTTCTTCGACTGAAAGAGCGGGTTCTTTTACTTCTTGTTTTTGATTTTTTTTGCAAGAAGATAGTGCTAATAAAGTTAGGACTATAATGAATAGACTTGTTCTAAAATAGGATAATTTCACGTCTGAATATGTTTTAATTATTTGATAATCAATTATTTAGTTTAAAGCTGTCATTGCGAGCGCAGCTATGCAATCTGTACCATTTTTCGATAGTTCTAAAATTTTGATATTTCGAGAAGTGCGACAGATTGCTTCGTCGTTCCTCCTCGCAATGACAGCCATTTTACAGGTTTTCATCATTTCTCAATCGCATATACGAGCATATAATCGCCGATAAGCAAATAATGCAGCAAAAAAGTTTTGTAATAATCTGCTTTCATAATGCGCCCATCAAACACCCCCTCAATATTTTTATACTTAAAAGGTGATATAGGCAAGTTCTCTTTAAAATCTAATTCGCGCTTGCCATATGCTTTGTAAAGGGCTTCTTTTGCTCCCCAATAAACGTGCAAATGTGCCAACCGATTATGTGTATCGAGATTTATTAATTTCACATCGTTCATCACGCGCCATGCTACGCTTTCCAATTTTGACGTAATATGTTGTATATCAATGCCGACCAATTGGGTTGAGATAATAACCGCCGTATATTCTTTAGAGTGTGATATTGAAATATGGTATTCGCTGCCTTCCCAATGCGGTTTACCAAAATCATCTTTTACAATTTTACCTGCCCAGCCCGTCATTTGTTGCACCAGAAAACGCGCTGCCAACCATTCCAAACGGCTGTGTCCGCGTTTGAGGTCAAGCTCGGCGCGTTCAGCATCGGTCATAGGCATTTTTTTTAGAAAATAGTCTTCTTTTTCCGTAATTTGCCAGACACCAATGCGGGCATGATGGAGGTCAGTTATATAATGGGTTAAAGGCATATGCGTAATTTTAGGTATGCGCACAAAGGTAGTCAATTGATAATTGACATTTGATTGTTGTTTATTATTAAGTTTTGTCTAATTTTGAGAAAATATTTGTGCAATATGAGAAATGATTTTCGCTATTTCGCTATTATATCCTCCTTTGTGGTGGTGGCTATAGGCTATTTTTGGCAACCTTTTCTGTGGTTTTATGTGGTTTTATTACCCCTTATTCTTTTGGGTATCTATGATATGAACCAGACAAAACACGCCATCATGCGCACTTTCCCGCTTGTGGGTAGGGGGCGATATTGGATGGAATGGCTGCGCCCAAAGATTTACCAATATTTCGTCGAAAGTGATATTGATGGACGACCATTCAGCCGCACCGAACGCAGTATTATCTATCAAAGAGCTAAAAAAGACGTGGATACAACCCCTTTTGGTACGCAACTCAATGTCTATGAAGAAGGGTATGAATGGATGAACCATTCCATTGTTGCTCGTAATTATCGCGATTTAGAGCAACATCCGCGCGTTTTGATAGGTGGAAAAGACTGTAAACAACCCTATTTGGCAAGCATATATAATGTGTCGGCAATGAGCTTTGGATCTTTGAGTACCAATGCCGTATTGGCTTTGAATGGGGGTGCTAAAATTGGCAGTTTTG
>JAYVKQ010000650.1:0-5296 GCA_043768285.1 Saprospiraceae bacterium
TCCGTTCTCACAGGGTCTTCTAAATAGAAAAAAGCGGAGGTTGTGGTAGGAGTTAAACGCAGTGTCTCCTACCAACTTTTGCAGTGCACCCCCTCAGTATTACAGCGTGTGCTGTGGTATTGTGGGGGTGTTTTATGTTAAAATGAAAGATATATTGCACTGCCAGTGCTTGTAATTTTCTGATAATTGAGCTATATTGCAAGTTCTGTGGGCAAAGGTGTGAAGTCACCACTGCGTTAAAGACTTCACACAACCCCCCCTTTTTTCTTGGAAGACTTGGGCGCAACGGGATGCTATTATAAATTCTCAAGGTAATGAATTAGAGGCAGGAAATGAATTTGATAACGATGTGTATTTTGGTGCTAATAACGGTGCTCCTAATCCATAGCTGTAAGTGTTCGTCCACGCAACGAAAAGTAATAAAAAGGGGTGTGTTGTCGTCAGTCTTTAGTGCAACGGTGACTGACGACTTGTTGCCACGAAGCGAGATGTCAAGACAGTACAAAATACTGAGGGGTTACAGTGTTTTGGTATTGAGGTAAGTGGACAAACTGCAAGTCACCACTGCGTTCAAGACTTGCAGTAACCGCTTTGTGGGTAGTGGAAGACTTGCAGGTACGGGGAAAAACGTGTGCAATACTGAGGGCTGGACTCGACGGACAAATATGTGCTAATTTTTTCAATATGAAAACTATTATTGAAGTGGTAGGTTTGAAAATAGAAATAGAGAGTAAGTACGAAAGCAACTTACTTCTCGATTGGAGAATATCTTAGAGTGAGGCTTGTGAGTACGCTACTCATACCTCATGACATATATTACATATTAAATTAATTAGGTGTTGCTGTACCAGTACCACAAGGCGTATTCCATTTTTCGCCTTCGACAGTGCGAACACTACCACCTCCCTTCACGTTCTTTTCGTCACCTTTTGAGAGGGACTTAAATCCGCTACCAGATTTGTCTATTGAACTGAGACGATTTTTAGGATTGAATCCTCCTTTCTTGTCTTCCATAGTGTAATTATTTGTAAAATTCGTAAAATGTAAGTTTGGTTCGATAACAATTAGCGTAGTAAAATCGGTCATGGGTAGTTCTGATTTGATGTTAAAGTTATAGTTTAATTAGCAATTAATCAAATAAAATGAAAATATTATTCGAAATATATAACATTACGTTTTAATGAATTTCTAATAACATGAAACTCAAAAACATAAAAATTATGATAAATTCAAATATATGTTTTTTTTATTTGTTTTTTGCTTTGTAAAACTTTAAATTTATATCAAATTGACTAACGAATATCAAATCATATTGGTTGCAACATTTATATTAAAATATTTAATATAACATAATTTTATGTATTTGCGGCTTGCATATCACCTTGTAAGCGTTTCATCAATTCCATGAAACCAGGACGCCGCCGACGCGATACTTCTAACTTCAAATTGTCATCCATCAATACTTTATTATCACTTTTTATAAAGCGGTTCATAAAGTTGAGATTTATCAAATGCTTCTTGTGAACGCGGAAAAAATTTACACCTGCCAACAGTTCTTCATATGATTTGATAGTTTTTGCTACCGTCATTTTATCGCCTGATTGCATAAAAATATGCGTGTAATTATCGTCTCCTTCCATCCGCATAATATCTTTGATATTAATAAAATGGATACCATCAAGGGCAGAAACGCCTATTTTGCTAAACAAATTGAGATTATTGGAATTGGCTATATGCCCTTGTAATACTTCAAGAGGCTCTTTCATTGGTTTAATTTTGCCAACTCGAACTCGTGATACCGCAGCCTTCAATTCGTCTGGGTCAATGGGCTTGTTGATATAGCCCACACA
Source organism: Saprospiraceae bacterium (assembly GCA_043768285.1). GTDB lineage: Bacteria > Bacteroidota > Bacteroidia > Chitinophagales > Saprospiraceae > JAAFJT01. Next base: position 1,851 of record JAYVKQ010000650.1, read on the forward strand.
CGCGTATTCACAGGCTTTTCGCATAAAGTTTTCGTAGGCTGTAATGAAAATGATGTCAAAATTAATATCATCTTCATTTTTGATATGGTTCAATACTTGAAATATCAAACCATTAGGTAAATTAATGTCTAAAAACGCCACATCAGGTTTGATGGCTGGGTTTTTAAACATAGCTATGGCATCATCTATGTCTTCTGCCATGCCTATAACTTCAACATTGTCGCAATACTTTTTCAATAAGTTTTGCAAATTATCTCTACTTTTAGTTTCGTCTTCTACTATTACAGCTTTCATAGTCCTTGTCTTAAAATAAGAGTTTTAGAATGAGTTTCCTTTATATTGTGCGGTAGCCTTTTCATGTCAATAGACAAAGGATGACAAAGATAACGTTTTCTTAACTAAAATTATCTTAAAAAAATAATTTATGTTTGTAAAATTAATATGTGTACGTACAAATGTTTATTAATATATTGGTTATTATATACTTATAAATTAAATAAAATTATATTATGAATAAAAAAATATATGTTTATTTAAACACGAGTTGTTGATAAGAGCCTTTTGACGCTAAATCGCCCGCTGCCGTGTGCGTATATCATTAATAATCCACCGACAATTGCTATATTCTTCATAAAGTGGAGTGATACACTACGACGGGTTTCGTGGTCTGCGAAAGGTATTTCCCAAAAGCGGTCTAATATAAAAGTGAGCGGTATCCAATAGAATAAAATTAGTGTCGCCCCAAAACCCGACCGATAGCCCAATAGGATTAACGTCGCACCTAATATTAAGCAAAAACCAGAGAGATATATCAACATATCTTGCTGCCACATGATGCCATAATCGGTCATCGTGGCTTTGGTTGGGGTCATATAGAATATTTTGTCATAAGCCTCAAAATAAAATATAACGGACATCAATATGCGCCCCACTAAGTCTAAAATATCTTTCATGATTCGTGAATTTTATATAGTTAATTTTTCATGCGTTTTTATACCTCAAAAGTAAATAAATATCAGCTTAATCAGCTAATATCCGTTAATTCGATAACTTTATTATCAGCGAATTTGAAAATTGAACGCCCTTTCAGCGTCAATACACTACCTTTTTGCAGACCATTAGGCAGGTCAATAGCTAACACGCCTTTATAATCAATATCTATTTCTGTAAAATCTTTTTGGTGTTTGAAAGACAAAATCGTTTGTTGCCTTTGAGTGAACATTTTTTTTGCTTGTTGTGCTTGTTCTAAGAAGTTGGACAAGCCTTCAATTTCCATATTTACTGCGCTATTTGATATATTGATAAATCTTATGGATATATCAATATCAGCCACCATTTTCTCTATATCAAAACTATTGTAGGCATTGATATAGTTTTTAATTATCAATTCTCTTTTTTCCATTTGTATCATTACTTATTGTCTAAATATTTTACGACAGCCTTTGCCACATTCTGCCCGTCCATTGCCGCCGATATAATGCCGCCCGCGTAGCCCGCGCCTTCGCCGCAAGGAAAAAAGCCTTTTACATCTTCGTGCATATAGGTCTCCGCATTGCGCGGAATGCGCACAGGGGAAGAGGTGCGGCTTTCTGTACCAATCACATTAGCGTCTTCTGTCATATAGCCTTTCATCATTTTGCCAAATTGCAATACACCTGCTCTGAGCCTTTTAAATAGGGGGGGGGGGAGTATATCGTGCATCGGCGCACTCAAAAGACCTGGAATATAAGACGTAGAGGGTAGGGTAGCGGATACTTTGCGATTGACAAAATCGGTCAAACGCTGGGCGGGTGCTTTTTGCGAACCATCGCCCGCTTGAAACATCCGTTGCTCCACTTCTTTTTGAAACATCATGGTCGCAAATACGCCATGCTTATCATATTGTGTCAAATCTTCTAATTCAATGGCAACTACTGTCCCTGAGTTGGCATATTCGCTGTCGCGGCGGCTCATACTCATGCCATTTACCACGATTTCGCCTGGGGCAGTGGCGGCGGGAACGACTAAACCCCCTGGGCACATACAAAACGAAAATACGCCCCGCCCTTCGGCTTGGCATACCAAACTATAACTGGCTGCGGGTAGATATTTTCCCCGATGGGGTGTTTTATATTGTACATTGTCCACCAAGCTCTGCGGATGTTCGATGCGCACACCCAACGCAAAGGGCTTGGCTTCGATTGTAACACCGCGTTTATGACACAATTCATATATATCCCGCGCCGAATGTCCCGTAGCTACTATAACGGCATCGGCGATATATTCTTCTTTATCATTTACGACCACACCTATTATATGCCCTTCTCTCAATATAAAATCAGTTACAAAGCTATCGAACCGCACTTCGCCCCCATAATGCACGATGGTTTGGCGCATATTCTGCACTACTTGAGGCAGTTTGTTAGACCCAATATGTGGGTGTGCATCTGTCAAAATATCCGATGTTGCACCATGCTCAACAAAAAGGCGTAGCGATTTTTCAATCGAACCCCGCTTCTGGCTGCGTGTATAGAGCTTTCCGTCCGAATATGTACCTGCACCGCCTTCGCCAAAGCAATAATTGGAATGGGGATTGACGACCCCAAATTGCTGAATGGCGCGTAAATCGCGTCGCCGTGCTTGAGCATCTTTGCCCCTATCCAATACAATGGGTTTGTAGCCCAACTCAATCAACTCCAAAGCGGCAAAATATCCAGCAGGACCCGCACCTACGATGAGAACGGGTGTGGCATCCGCAACATTTTTAAAACTATCAAGTAGTGCAGGTTCGGGCGAGTGTACCCCCTCAGTGTAATAGACGATACGGAGTTGAAAAACGGCATCACGCCCGCGTGCATCAATTGAGCGGCGAATGATTTTTAAGTCCTTAATCTGGTGTTCAGAAATACCTGCCTTGAAGGCAGTGGCTTTGAGGATAGCGGCGTTGTCATGTGCTTCCTCGGGTGAGACGCGAATTTCAATTTCTTTCATTTTTTTGACCAATAGTTATTTGGTGAAATTTAGAAAGGCAAAGTTAGTTATTTGTATTCATTTTTTTACTTTTTCCTAAGCAAAAGGGTCAAAATACGCGGTATTGTCGTACTGTCATTGTCATCAAAATGTTCATCTATGGTCACTATTTCTAACCCAAATTTTTGAGCCGCTTGCGTAAAATCAGATATATGATGGTTGAAACAAGGGACAATATGCTGCACCCCCTCAGTATTTTCAAACCGTGCCTTAGTACCCGTGTATTGCTTGAAAGGATGCAACTCGCCCACATACACATAACCACCTGATGTTAAGGCATTTGCCGTCTTTTGAAAAATGGGTTCTAAGTGTTCGATATGTTCTAAAACGAGGCTAAATACTATTAAATCATACTTTTTTGTGGCAAAATCCCATGTGTTTGTTATATCTGTTTGCTTGAATGTAACGGTGTCTGACATGACTTTTGCCTTCGCCAC
>JAYVKQ010000651.1:0-8858 GCA_043768285.1 Saprospiraceae bacterium
TCAAATTCGCTGTGATGTTCCTGTTGTACTTCTTTTTTCTTGCCCATTTACAAAGGTCTTTTTTTTTTTTACCTTTGACACACTTTTTTAAACAGTCTCTTATAGTTGATACATTATAAACTATAATCTATCAACTATAATCTATCAACTATAATCTACTTTAACAATCTCTTTTCTATATTTAACAATCTCTTAAATATACCCCCTCAGTATTTTACCTACTTTTGTGCTGTAATTCTTTTTTCTTTAGATACTATGTAGAAACAGCGCAAAAATCAATTTTTCAAATTAATAAACTATTAATAACGTCAATGATTAAGAAACTTGCTTTCGCCTTCTCTATGTTTGCTTTCGCTTTTACTGTCAAAGCACAAACAACTATTCCGGCAGATGTAAACGCTCTTTTGCAAAAACATACGTGCTATACGTGCCATGCACCCAATAAGAAAATGGTAGGTCCATCTTGGGCAGATGTCGCAGCTAAAAAATATGATAAGAAAAAATTTGCGAGCTTAGTAGCAAAACCACAACCTGCAAACTGGCCTGGCTACCCAGCCATGGCTCCACTACCTAACGTGCCTAAAAAGGATTTAGAGGCTATACATACGTGGGTATCTTCACTTAATAAATAACTTTTTTGAATGGATAATTGATAATGGACAATGGATAATCTTACCCATTGTCCATTGTCAATTATCCATTTTCCATTATCAATTTTGACCATGTTACCAACTAAAGAAAAAAGAAAATACGACGCAATTGTTATAGGTTCAGGTATCAGTGGGGGATGGGCAGCTAAAGAATTTTGTGAAAAAGGCTTAAAGACCCTCATGCTTGAGCGCGGACGGGACGTTGCGCATATATCTGGCTACACAACCGCAACCCTCGACCCGTGGGCAATGGAGCATCACGGCAAGCTACCCCTCAGTATTAAGAAGGAAAATCCCATCCTTGATAAATGCTACGCTTGGGACGAAGCCACTGACCACCTTTTCGTCAAAGATAAAACCCATCCATACGTTCAAGATAAGCCGTTTGATTGGATAAAAGCCTATCAAACGGGCGGTAAATCTCTACTTTGGGCGCGACAGGTGCAACGATGGAGCGATTTTGATTTTGAAGGACCCGCACGAGATGGCTATGCCGTGGATTGGCCCATTCGCTATGCCGATATTGCGCCGTGGTATAGTTATGTAGAAAAATTTGCGGGTATATCGGGTAATAAAGACGGTTTGGCGGCTTTGCCAGATGGCGAATTTCAACCGCCCATGCAACTTAATGCCGTAGAAAGTCACCTTCAAAAAAGTATTGCTCAAAACTATAAAGACCGCAATATGATTGTGGGAAGGTGTGCGCATTTGACACAACCGACAAAAGAGCAAATGGATTTGGGGCGTGTGAATTGTCAATATCGCAATATGTGCTATCGCGGCTGTCCGTATGGTGGTTATTTTAGTACCCAATCGGCTACTTTACCTGCCGCACGCAAGACTAAGAAACTGACATTGCGCAATAATTCAGTCGTTCACTCCATTATATATGATGAGAAAAAAGGCAAGGCAACGGGCGTGCGCGTGATAGATGCCAATACAAAGGAAATGATTGAGTTTTATGCAAAAGTCATATTCGTGAATGCCGCTTGTTTGAATACCAATCTTTTACTATTAAACTCTACCTCCAATCGTTTTCCAAATGGTTTTGGTAACGATAATGGTTTGTTGGGTAAATATGTAGCGTTCCACAATTACCGCGCAAGAGTAACGGCACAAATTGATGGTTTTGATGATACATATTACGCAGGTCGTCGTCCCAACGCTGGTTATATCCCACGTTTTCGCAACCTTTTAAAACAAGAAACAGACTATAAACGCGGCTGGGCAACCTATGTGGATGCGTCGCGTGGCGGCTGGGGTAGTGGTGATGGCTTTGGCGCAGAGTTCAAAGCCCAAGCCTCCGAGCCGAGTAGTTGGAATATCTTCGTGATGGGTATGATGGAAACCTTGCCAAAAGAAAGCAATATGGTTTCTTTAGATGCTACTAAAAAAGATGAATGGGGTATTCCACTTTTAAAAACCAATATTGCGTATGATGATAATGATGAGAAAATGATAAAAGATTACCACATCGTCACGTCTGAAATGATGGATAAAGCGGGTTTCAAAAATATAAAAACAGTAGATACCAAACAAGCTCCCGGTTTAGATATTCACGAAATGGGCGGTTGCCGCATGGGTAAAGACCCTAAAACGTCTTTGCTCAATGGTTTTAATCAGTTTCATGCTTGTAAAAATGTGTTTGTAACCGATGGCGCAAGCATGACGACTACCTCTACTCAAAACCCGTCTTTGACATTTATGGCTTTGACGGCGCGGGCGGTGGATTATGCGGTTAAGGAGATGAAGAAACAGAATTTATAGTGTCTTCCCTCAGTATTTTATCACAAACGCTTGATTATCTTGTTGATAATCAAGCGTTTGTGATTTTTGACCCCCTCAGTATCCTCTATCAAAAAAGCCATTTTGCAACAACAAAAAGGCTTTTGATATAGTGAACTAAGTACAAAAATTATCAAGCACCCAAAGGCTCATGCACCACTTTCAAAATAGGTTGAGCCAAAATACTTTCTAACTTTTGAATAGATTTAAGCGTAAAATTATGTGTACCAGATAGCCATTTGCTGATTTCAGAAGGGGATTTACCAAGCATTTTTGCAAGGTCATTCTGATTGATGTGTTGCCTTTCCATCAAAATCGAAATACGCTCGACTATCTCAACAGATAGGCGCACTCTTGCTTCTGTTTCAGGGCTTACACTATTTATTGCTTCTTCAAAAATCTTACTTGGCATTATATATAAATTTAGATTATTAATTCAAAATCGCCCATCAATTGTGTATCTCCAACCTTTAATTCTCTATTTTTAATTTTATCATTTATCGCTTTACAAAATCGTTGAGCCACACGAAATTTGGTTAATAAATCAGAGCTGTCTTGCGTTTTTTGGCTTTCTTTAACACCACCATTAAACAAAATGACGATATTTGAACTGATGCGCAAGCAAAATAGGCGCAAATTGGCATCAATAAATTGCACTAAGTTTTGTCGAATAGCATGATACCTTTCGGGCGGTAAAGCCTGTGCCATAGCTTCATCTCTAAATAAGACTGAAAGTGCACCTTTCTCATTACCCATTATTTTCAAAAGTGCTAATATATTTTGCAATTCCTCACCATGTACAGCATCTTCTCGAAAACGTAAAATAAATTTCTCAACTTCAGAATAGGCTTCATTTTCAATTTTTACAGAATAAAAAGTAACGCGCCTAAATCTGTAAGTTTCCTCAATAGTAGCATAAATAGCCATATCGTTTGTATAAGTTCGGTTAAATAATTCACTTATAAATGAAATTCAAATGTATATACTTTTTTGAATTTGTACAAATTTAATTTATAAAAAAACGTAACGACCAAGCACATCCCTCAGTATTTCGACACGCAACAGATTAACCCCCACCATAATCCACCCATTTTCTATGTCCTTTGAAAATAAAACCTTTATTTTGACCATTCAATTAATGAAAATTCAAACGTTATCATGGCTAACTTAAATACTGAAAATGCTAAGAAAAATACCTACGATGCCATCGTTGTTGGCTCGGGTGTGAGTGGCGGTTGGGCTGCAAAAGAATTGACCGAAAAAGGTCTGAAAGTGTTGATGCTCGAAAGAGGTCGTCCGCTTGAACATATTACGGGCTATGCTGAAAGCAATAAAGACCCGTGGCAATACGAGCATCGGGGTAGGGTGACGATACAGCAAAAAGAAAAACACCAATTCGTCTCCCGCGACTATCCATATAGCGAGCAAAATGAAAGTTTTTGGTTCGAAGATGCCAAAGCACCCTATGAAGAAAAAAAGCGTTTTGACTGGTTTCGCGGCAATATCGTGGGTGGCAAATCCATTATGTGGGGGCGGCAATCTTACCGTTTATCGCCTATTGATTTTGAAGCCAATGCGCAAGATGGGCATGGTGGTGACTGGCCTATTCGCTATAATGACCTCGCGCCGTGGTACGATTATGTTGAAAAACACGCAGGTATATCGGGCGTAAATTTGGGCTTAAATAACCACTTCCCCGACCAGCAATTGCTCCCAGCAATGGACTTGAATTTTGTTGAAAAACAAGTTAAAAAAGCGATAGAAGCTAAGTTTGAGGGTAGGCATTTGACCATCGGGCGTGTTGCCAATCTCACACAAGCGCACAAGGGGCGCACCAGTTGCCAATACCGCAATATGTGCGCAAGAGGGTGTCCGTTTAGTGGCTATTTTAGCACCCAATCCTCAACATTGCCTCCTGCAATGTTAACCAAAAGATTGACTGTAAGGGCAAATTCTACGGTCAATTCTATTATTTATGACGAGAAAAAAGGGAAAGCAAAAGGCGTTTTGGTGATTGATAGTTTGACCAACGAAAGACATGAATTTTATGCAAAAATCGTGTTTGTCTGTGCTTCTACGATTGGTTCAACGTGGATTTTGATGAATTCTATATCGCCCTCTTTCCAAAATGGCTTAGGCAATTCTTCGGGCGTTTTGGGTCATTATTTGATGGATCATCATTTCAAAACGGGCGCAAGTGGCACTTGGGAAGGCGATGAAGACAAGTATCTATTTGGTCGCCGTCCGAATGGCATATATGTTCCGCGTTTCCGCAATATTGGCAGCGATAAACGGGATTATGTGCGCGGTTTTGGCTACCAAGGCGGCGGCAGTCGGCAAGGTTGGCAACGCACGATTGCTGAATTAGGCTTTGGTAAAGAGTTGAAAGAAAAAGCCACTGAACCGGGCGCGTGGACAATGGGTTTGGGCGGTTTTGGCGAGTGCTTACCTTATTTCGACAATAAAATGGCTTTAAATTTTGATAAAAAAGACGTTTGGGGGCAACCTACCATCGTATTTGACGCAGAGTTTAAAGAAAACGAAAAGAAAATGCGCGTGGACATGATGAACGATGCTGCCGAAATGCTCGAAGCATCGGGTCTGAAAAATGTTCGTAAAAATGAAGGCGTTTCTTACCCCGGTTTAGCTATTCACGAAATGGGTACGGCGCGTATGGGCAAATCTGTGAAAGATAGCATTTTGAACGAGTGGAACCAAGTCCATGAATGTAAAAATGTCTTCGTAACTGATGGTGCAAGTATGAATTCAACTGGCTGTGTCAATCCGTCTTTAACCTATATGGCTTTGACGGCGCGGGCAGCTGATTATGCTGTTAAAGAATTAAAAAAGAGAAGTATATAAATTAAATACTAAGTTTATATAATGAACATCACTTTTTTCTTTGCATTTCGCAGGGCGATTAAAATCGCCCTCTATTGATATTTCCCTACATTTTTCATCAATAGGGGGTGATTTTAATCACCCTGCGGAACGCAAATAGTTTTACAACGTCACCAACATCCCACCATCCACTGGCAAATTCACACCATTAATATAAGCACCCAAATCAGATGCTAAAAAGGCGGCGGCATTGCCCATATCATCGGGCATGCCGATATGCCCTACGGGTATCGTAGCTGCCATTTTTTTGATGACAGTTTCTCTATCCAATTGGGCATTTTTCATGCGTATTTGTATCAAACTTTCTAATCTTTCTGTAAAAATCAAGCCCGTCAAAAGGTTATTGACCGTAATACCATCTTTGCCCAGTTCGGTGGCTAAAGATTTTGCCCAATTTGCCATACCTGCCCGAATGGTATTCGATATGCCCAAATCAACACGCGGTTGTTTCACCGTTGAAGATGCCACCGTAATGATGCGACCCCAATGTTGGGCTTGCATAGCGGGTACAAACGCTTGCACGAGCATCTGACTTGCCATAATTGCGGCATTAAAATAGTCCAAATACTGAGGGGGTGTCGCATTATAAGCCGAATTAGGCACAGGTCCACCAGAGTTCAAAACGAGTATTGAAACGGGCATTTCTACTGTTTTTTCTTTATATTTTTCAATTGATTTCTCTAATTTTTTTAAATCAGAAAAATCAATAGCTACATAATCGTGCTTTTGTTTATTGGGGCGCGGCAAAGTTTTCACCGCCTCTTTCAGTTTTTCGGCATTGCGGCTGGTGAGGGTAACGGTTGCGCCACATTCTGCCATTTTTTGAGCAATGGCTAAACCGATGCCTTGTGAACTGCCGCCGATGAAGGCTCTTTTATTTTGTAAATTTATTTTCATAAATTAAGGTTCTTTTATTTTGTTTTCAATGTCCTCAGTTATTGAATTTCCTATTGTATTAATGAAATTTGCAATTTCTTCATGAGTAAGTGTTTCGTTGTATTGCTTTTCAATAATAAGATTTGTTGTACCTAAATGTTTTATTAAATAACCTTCGTTTCTAAATAAGAACAGAAATTCTATACTAATGTCTTCTATTCTTTTACCAAAAACTTTAAACTCTGTCCATTTTAGGTTTATACTCATTTCATTTAACATTGCTGACAAGTGTCCTTTTTTTAAGCTTTCAATAGTTTTACTCATATTTATAATATTGCTTGGGATATCTTGAAGCCCTACTTTATTTGACATTTTTTTCAAAGACTTTGAATAAAATCTATTGAAAATAGAAAACTTAGTATCTGCATATTCTATAAAAGGGACAATACTATTAATCATAGTAAAGTTTATCGTTTCACTTGATTTTAATATTGCACTATCTGCATTAATCGATTGATATTCAAGCAATTGCAAACGTTTTTCCCAATCCTCCATTTCAAACACACTTTCACCTTTTGCACCTTTTATGCACGTTTCAAAAGAGCGAATGAGCAAATTTCCTAACATTTCATACAACGGCACAGGGTTTTCTTCATACTGTTGCGCATGAGATATGTGTTTGCTATACAAGTCCTTTTCCTCGGTTCGAATAATGATAGGTGGATAACCATGTGCTATTAATATCAAATTCATCAATATACGCCCAGTCCGACCATTACCATCTAAAAAAGGGTGAATTGTCAAAAAGCGTAGATGATATTCAAAAGCGATTTCGGGAACTGTTTTCTTTGATTTTTTCTTTTTAAAAGCCGTCAATTCATTGTCCAGCCAATTGGTCAAGCTATTTGTCGCTTCAATCGTACCCTCTTGTGGTGTAAAATCAAAGCGTTCCCCTTGATAGTTGTAGATATAATTGTTGCGGTTTTTGAACCGCCCTGGCATATCGGTTTCATCAAAAATAATGGCTTTGTGTATTTCTTTGATGCGGTTTTCAGTGATGCGTACTTCGCCCCGTCCGATTTTTTGGATATTTTTAATCACTTCATCATGTCCCCGCATTTCCATCACATCGCGTAAAGGCTTGCCTCGCACGTCCAATTGCTCCATCATCACGCTGCGGGTTTCTTCAAAAGTCAAAGTACCACCTTCCATTTTATTAGAATGATAGTTCCATTCGAGCCGAAATTTATAGTTGATTTTTTGCAACCGGTCATTGGGAATAGGGTAGTAGCTATCCAATTCGAGTTTTAATCTTTCTATTTCCGTTATGATGGTTTGCAAAGGCATATTTTATTTTTTGTGTAAAAATAACCTAATATTTATTGTCAAAAGCATACCCCTCAGTATTTTTGCTTTTTTCGATTGTAATAGTGTATTTTTGTGAAAAATTTAGACATATGAAATCGTTTGAACAATGGGAACGGGAGGAAGTACAATTGACGTTTGGTATTCAATTGGTGGACACGCTCCCATTATTAGATATATGGTTGGCGGCTGATGAACCTATTACCGATTTTGAACAAACGACATTGAGTTTTTACCTACGTCGTTTGAAAAAAAAGGCAGAGGTTTGGAACGAAGATGAGATTAAGTTTTTCTTCGTCGCTAATATCGTGTCTTTAGTTGATTTTTTTAAAGAAAATGTGTATTCTGCGTTTACACAAAGGATAATTGCTGCTAAAGTCAAAGACGTTCACCAAAAGGAAATGACTTTACGTGGACGGGTAGAGTTTTTTGTCGCTATGGGTGAACAGAAACCAAGAGAACCTTTCTTTTTTATGCACGAGTACAAGCCTCAATATAAAACAACCCCGAGTGACCCGCAAGGGCAATTACTCATATCAATGGTAGCTGCCCAAGAACTTAATGAACATCCGCATCCTTTGTACGCTGTTTATGTCGTAGGTCAATCGTGGCGTTTTATGATTTTAGATGGTAAGCAATATGCCGTTAGTGATGTTTATGATGCAACCAAAGAAACGGAGTTACGCCATATTTTTTCTATGTTGAAATTTTGTAAAAAACATATTGAAACGCTTGTTGGTTGAGTTGTTATTATTTGTATTATTTTTTCAAAAGTTTTTTCAGTAAATCAATACAAATAACCCCCCAAAAACCTAAAAATAATATAATTATAACACCTGTAAATGTAAAAAGATAATCTTTTTTTGTGGCAAAGAAGAATAGAAAAAAAATAATACCCAGAAGCATTAGAACCGAAAAAACAATATAAGATGTTCGATACATTTGGTAATAATTTAACTCCAAAATAGGTGAAACCCATTTGGCTTTTGTGTTCAAAGCTCTTATTTTTTGAGTAAATGCTCTATAAAAACGCTCAATAAGAGGCTGATTGTCTTTATCTTTTGGATAGTAAAAAAGTAGTCTTTGGGTTTGTAGATATTTCAAAATAAAATGAGGTGGTGAAGATGTCGTTTCTTCTGATAAATGCCAACCTTCTAATTCCTGCCAAGTAATAGAAACATCCTTCTTTTTGATGCCTATTGTAGATTGTTGAAATACAAATAATAAGCCTGTATCATTAATATGAACCGTCACAGTAATGGTCAAAATGTTTTTAGCCAT
>JAYVKQ010000652.1:0-3066 GCA_043768285.1 Saprospiraceae bacterium
TTGATTTTCTTTTTATAAAAAATTGGAAATTTTTTATAAAAAGAAAATCAAAAACCTTCTTGTATTTTTAAAATTTTTAGAGTGCCAAAGTAGAATTAAGTCACCCCAAATTTTAGAATAGTTTAATTTTGGTCAAAAATTTGGGGTGACTTAAGTTATGTGGTAAATAAATACTGAAAATTAAGCAACAAGCCTCCAAAAGTTTAGAACTTTTGGAGGCTTATTAAGTTGCGCTATTATCCATTATCCATTATCCATTACCCTACATCATATTGAAACTATGTCTAAAAACGGACGTGCAGAGTAAATAGACCTTGCGCCTATCGCTCACCCTAATGCGTTCGTGTTGCACCCGTTCTGCATTAGCCCTTTTTATTTTTTTAAATAAATTGATATAATAAGTATAGGCTAAATACACCCCAAAACGCGCTGATTTGGGCAAGCGCATGATACCTTCGTAGCCTTTATCAAAATCGGCTTGAATATCGGCTTCAATTTTTTGTTTTTCGACATTATCAAAATGACGAAAATCTACACCTGGAAAATATACGCGCCCACGTTCATCAAAATCGCTTTTCATATCGCGTAGGAAATTTATTTTTTGAAATGCCGACCCTAAAGACTGTGCGGATACTTTCAATGATTGATATTCGGCATCATCCCCCTCCGTAAAAACGCGCAAGCACATCAAGCCAACGACCTCTGCCGAGCCATAGATGTATTTATGGTACAAACTATCATGATATTTATGAAAATGTAAATCCATCTCCATCGAATCCAAAAACGCATCTATCAACTCGTGTTCAATATTGTATTGATGTACCACTTCTTGAAAAGCGTTCAAAACTGGATTTAAAGATATTTTTTCTTCAATTGCTTGATACGTATCGTGTCTGAAACGCTGCAACAACATGGCTTTATCGTGATTGTGGAATGTGTCCACTATCTCATCCGCAAAACGCACAAAGCCGTACACCGAATAGATAGGCGCACGCAACCTTTTATCAAAGGCCTTGATGCCTGATGAAAAAGACGTGGAATAACGTTTGGTTATATGCGCGCTGCACTCTTGGCAGACCTCACTAAACAGTTTTAGGTGATTCATATTATTCGCATTATATAGGTGAATACGTGTTGGCTATATCGTTGGCAACGACTTGTCCCGAAATCAAAGAAGGAGGTACACCCGGACCAGGTACAGTCAATTGCCCCGTAAACCACAAGTTACTCACTTTTTTTGATTTTATTTTTGGTTTTAAAAAGGCTGTTTGTAGTAAAGTGTTTGCTAAACCATAAGCATTGCCTTTGAAAGCATGATAATCATTCTGAAAATCGGTATGCGCAAATGAGCGTTTATATATCACTGAATTACGAATATCCTGCCCCGTATGGTTTTCCAAGCGGGTCATTACCATGTCATAATACTTTTCGCGCGTGGCTTCTGTGTCTTCCAAATCGGCTGCCATTGGTATCAACAAAAATAAGTTCTCATGGTTCGGATTGGAGGTAATGGTATTATCGGTCAATGAAGGCATTGACACATAAAACAAAGGCTTGGTCGGCAACTTTGGTGTTTCATATATCTCTCGTGCGTGGACGTTGAAATCTGCGTCAAAAAATAGATTATGGTGTTCAAGATTTTTTAATCGCTTATTGATGCCCAGATAAAATAACAAACTCGAGGGAGCCATGACTCGTTTTTGCCAATACCCCTCAGTATAATTGCGGTGTTCGGGCTTCAAAACAGCTTGGTCTAAATGGTGATAATCAGCCCCGCCCACTATTATATCACAAGGGTATTCGGCATCTTGAGTCACTACTTTGGTAGCGTGACCATTTGGGACGTATATCTGCTTAACTTCTTGATTTAGAAGGATTTGCACACCTTTTTCTTCTGCCAACTTCACCATCGCTTTCACTATCTCGAACATTCCACCCTTCGGATACCACGTGCCGAGTGCCATATCTGCATAGTTCATCATGGAGTACAAAGCAGGGGTTTTCCATGGCGTTGCACCCAAAAACAGCACAGGAAACTCCAACAACTGTATCAACTTTTCGTTTTTAAAAAGTGTCCGTACATAGCTTGACATATCGGTGAGCATCTGCAATTTGAATACGCTTTTCAGTATCCGCATATCAGCAAACTCCATGATACTATGGCTGGGCTTTTGCACAAATTCGCCCATGCCTACTTCATATTTATACTTCGCTTCCGACAGGAATTGGCGCAACTTTAAAGCACTACCCGCTTCATAATATTCAAACATGGCTTCCAATTCTTCCATTTTGGCTGGCACGCGCATCACGTCGCCGTCTTCAAACGTAACGGTATAAGACGGGTCGAGGCGCACGAGTTCGTAATAATCTGACCGTTTTTTGCCAAAACGCGCGAAATATTCCTCAAATACTTCGGGCATCCAATACCATGAGGGACCCATATCGAAAGTAAAACCCTCCGCATGAAAGACCCTTGCCCGTCCACCCGCACACGCATTTTTTTCTAAAACGGTGACATCATATCCTTTATCTGCCAAGTGCGTAGCAGCCGATAAACCTGCAAAACCAGAACCAATAACTATTACTTTTTGAGCCACAATTTTATATTTTGTAAGACAGTTTAAAACACTTTACCCCTTTTTATTTTTTCCTAAAATTATATATAATAAAGTTTTAAACAAAGCAAATCGCGCAAAGTTTATTATTTTGTTTAACTTTTTTGTAAAAATTTTATTTTTTTGTTAAACAAAAAAAACGAAACATACACTTTATCTGCCTTTTACTTTAATATAGCGGCACTATTACATTTGCTCATAGTTTAAATAAAACTATATGCTCTATAAAAAATACTGAGGGGGTACTACAAATAACCTATTTGTATAACAAAACAAATAAAACATAAATTTATATGTAAATATTCGATAAGTTAATGTTTTGCATATTAAAAAAATGCGCTTTACTTTTGTTGAGACTGTTTAAAAAAGTGTGTCAAAGGTAAAAAAAAAAAAGACCTTTGTAAATGGGCAAGAAAAAAGAAGTACAACAGGAACATCACAGCGAATTTGA
>JAYVKQ010000653.1:0-2630 GCA_043768285.1 Saprospiraceae bacterium
GCTGAAAATTTCGCCTTTTTCAATCATATTTTTCACTTCGAGTGAGGTAGGTTCAAATTGCCGCACGATAAAATTGGACAAAGTGGAGACTATCATCAAAGGGATGATCAATTCATAACCACCCGTTACTTCAGCAATGAGGAAAATACCCGTCAAAGGAGCATACATCACGCCACTCAATACACCTGCCATGCCCACCATGCTGAAATTACCCAAGGGCAAAGTCGTTTCAAAAACGCGGTTAAAAAACGAAGCAAAACCAAACCCAAGGAATGTTCCCACAAACAGTGAGGGCGCAAAATTACCACCGTTGCCACCGCTTGAAAGGGTAACGCTGGTGGCAATGGCTTTCACAAAAACAATCGCCATTACTATCCCGATGACCCACCATTCTTCAAAACGATGTTCTGAAAATATACTGTTTTTTAATAAAATATCAGTCTGACCATCGGCTAACAATCGAATACTGGCGTAACCTTCGCCAAAAAGTGCAGGAAAAACATATATCAAAGCGGCTAAAATCAGACCACCTATCAGCGCTTTTAAATATATATTGATTTGCCAATTTTTAAAACTATTGGAAATGAAATGAGAAATTCGGACATAATACAATGAAACAAAGGCGCATACTATTGCTAAAATGATGTAAAAAGGCACATTTTTATAGTTAAAAGCCTCCTGTAATCGGAATTGGAAAAGCGTAGCCTCATTGAACACTATTTTTGAAAAAAGGGCACCCACTGCCGCTGAAATAATCAAGGGAATAAAAGAAGATAAAGTCACATCCGCTAAAAGAACTTCCATCGCAAACATGACACCCGCAATGGGCGAATTAAACACCGCCGCAATACCCGCCGCCGCACCACAACCCAATAACAACGCCCGCTCCCGATAAGGCAAGCCCCACGCGCTCGCAATGTTGCTACCCACCGCCGAACCCGTAATAACAATGGGTGCTTCCAAACCCGCCGAACCACCAAAACCAACCGTTAAAGAACTTGTGATGACGTGCGAAAAGAGTTTATGTCGCTTGACAAATGCTGATTTTTGAGCTATTTCATATAAAATATTGGAGACACCTTTCCCTAAATCACCTTTCAAAACTTTATCAACGAATAAAACAGTGAGTAAAATGCCGATGATGGGTAAAAATATGGTGTGCAAACTTTTCTCTGGTGAAAACAACCCCTCAGTATGGGCGATAGAATGGATAAAATGAACCAATGTTTTTAAAACCGCTGCCATTGCTCCTCCTGCTATCCCGACTATTATGGCTGCAAAAACTAAAAATTGTTTGGGTGATAATTTATCTTTTAGGTGAAAAATTAAATTACCTATGCTATTGAGAGTATATTTAATCGATTTCATAGAAATATTTAGAATCTTATTTATCTTTTTTATTCTTTTGCTAAACGAGATACCTACTAAAGACTTTTAAAAAAGGATTCGGTCATTTTAAAAATATAAAACAATCCATATAAAACTATGTTAACATCTATTATTGCTGTTTTTATTTTGGGTTACGCTGCCATTGTTTTTGAGCACAAAATTAAGATGGACAAAGCAGCATCTGCACTTATCACTGGCGTTTTATGTTGGACTCTGTATGTTTTTAGCGGGGCTACTCACGAAACAGTTGAGCATCATTTGATTGAAAAATTTGCGGAAGCGGCTCAAATCCTTTTCTTTTTATTGGGCGCAATGACGATTGTGGAGTTGATAGATGCGCATGAAGGTTTTGATATCATCATTTCAAGGGTGAAAACGCGTAAAAAAGTGCATTTACTGTGGATAATAGGCATTTTAAGCTATTTTTTATCGGCGGTATTGGACAATTTGACGACCACAATTGTGATGGTATCGTTTATCAGAAAGCTCGTAGAAGATAAAGAAGATAAACTTTTATTGGTCAGTATAGTTGTTATTGCTGCCAACGCGGGTGGTGCTTGGTCTCCCATTGGCGACGTAACGACGACAATGCTTTGGATTGGAAAACAAGTCACGACCGGTAAGTTGATGGAATACGTTTTTTTACCGAGTTTGGTGTGCTTAATAGTTCCTTTATTATTTGTGATGCCGAAATTAAAGGGCGATTTAATGCCTATTGCGGTGGATGATTCTTCCAAAATAAAAGTTGAAAGCCTATCAGAAAGGCATAAAACGATTGTTTTTTTCTTAGGAATTGGGGCGTTATTATTTGTTCCCATTTTTAAAACCATCACCCATCTGCCACCTTTTATGGGTATGTTATTGAGTTTGGGTTTGATGTGGGCAATTACCGAATTGATGCACAGCGAAAAGGACAAAGAGGATAAAACGGCTCTTTCGGTAAAAAGTGCCTTGGAACGGGTGGATACCCCGAGTGTGATGTTTTTCGTGGGCATTTTATTAGCCGTGGGAGTGCTCGAAAGTACCGGAATACTGAGGGGGTGCGCCGAATGGCTTTCACAAAGCGTTGGTAATCAATCGGTTATTGCTATTTTGATTGGTTTGATTTCAGCGATAGTGGATAATGTACCTTTAGTAGCAGCCTCAATGGGCATGTATTCTCTTGAGCAATTTCCACAAGATGATAAGTTCTGGCATTTGATAGCCTACTGCGCGGGCACGGGTGGTTCGATATTGATTAT
>JAYVKQ010000654.1:0-6524 GCA_043768285.1 Saprospiraceae bacterium
AAATCAACACTCAATAAAAAAAACTCGAAATTCCGTTTCCTAAACCACCGCTCTAACCTCCTCAGTATGTGCGAAAAATAATAGCCTAACTATCAAACAATAGTTAGGCTATTTTATTTATTCTAAAATCATTCTATGAATGCAGATTAACTAATCTTGCTCAAAAGGAATAGACAATTCTTGACCAACTTCAATTTTGTCTGGATGATCCAAAATACTTTGATTTGCATTGAAAATCTGCATATATTTCTTTGGCTCGCCGTAAAATTGTTTAGAGATTTTGCCCAATGTATCACCACTTTTGACAGTATAGCTGGCATAAATATCATTTCTACTGATTTGAATATCCGCCACTATATCCGTGGGTGCGTTGCCGCCAATTGCCTTGATTTTATCCCAAAGCATATTTTTTTGGTGAGCGTTTTCAACAGTACCTGTGATAGTAAGGATACCGTTTTCTTCTTTTACTGAACCGCCTGTTGCGCCTAATTCCGCGCCTAAATCTAAAACAGCTTGATATTTGTTTTGAACTGACATTGTGATAAATATTTATTACGTTATAAAAAAAGGTTTATTAAAGTATTGAAACAAAACGGGGTAAACCCCCGAAAATTTATATGACATTATGAATTTTTATAAACTTATAGCCATATTCTGTTAGGTGAATTTCAAAAGTGTCCTTAATATCTTCCCCAATAATTATGATTTTTAAAGGATGTAAGTATCAAAAATACTGAGGGGTATCTCAACTCGGTGCAAATGTATATCTTGCCCTTGTATTCTCAAATTATACAGCGTTTTTTTTGTAAAAATTAAGGGCATAATCTTTGAACCCTTTCGCTTGTAAGAAGATTAAAAACCAAACGAAAATATTTTGTCAAACAACAAATGAAACAGAGAATATACTCGAAATCAAGTAATTATGAACAAAAACTATTGAAAATATTACCTATAATAAAAATTAGTATTATCTTACAGGTTTAATTGCATCACTCGATTTTTTTAAAGACCAATTAATATGATGTTTAACGATAGTTATAACAACTTCGAAACCAAGAAATTTAAGTTTAAAGAACTAAAAGTATATGCCTCAACCGAGTGGTTGGCGGATAATAGAAAGAAATATCGTCAAGTGTTTGATAGATACGAGGCCAGTTATATCTATGCCGAATTGTCTCTTTTTAATAAATTATTTGATGTCGAAGATTGGGAAGTGGAAGTAGAATTGCGTTGCTACGCCCTCAAAAAAGGGAGAACGGAACTTTGCAATTTACCATTTAAAAGAAAAGTTAGTAAATACGATAGCACCATCTACGTCCGCGAAGGGTGGGGCAATAAAAAAGAAGGCGCGTTTTGGAAAAAAGGCACATATTATTGGGAAGCCATTGTGGAAGGCGAAAAAGTAGCGACCAAATATTTCTATATCGAGGACGCAGGTAAGGCTATTGTATTGGGTGATAATCCATATCTCGAAATTCAATCGTTGCGCTTATACGAAGGTCCTTACGATGATATTCCCGAAAATGACCGCGTTTACTATAAAAATTTTGCAGCTGAGGAAACACGTTATATATATGCAGAAATTGTGCTCCGCAATCTGAACCCCGCCAAAAGCTGGCAGTGCGAACTCTTTACGAAATTCTACAACGATGCCCGCGAATTGAAGGGGCAAATTATCCGTTTGCACCGCGTTGAGCGTAAAGACGAATATGTGACCATCACGGCAGGCTGGGGGTCAAACGTAAAAGGCTCGTGGCGGCGTGACCGCTACACCTGCGAGTTGGTTTTATGGATAGACTGATGGCTGTCCTCCCATTTGAAATAGAAGAAGAATTTGAAGAAGGCATTGCGGCTGTTATGATGCCCAATCGCCCGAATATTGCGCCTATCGAACCCGATATGGACGCAGACTTGAGTTTTGAAGATGTAATGACCCGTTTGGACGCGCTGATTGGTTTGAAAGAAATCAAATCAAAAGTGCGCGACCATGCCAAGTATCTCCAGTTTTTACAATTAAGAAAAGACAAAGGTTTTGATGAAAACAATCAAATCAATGTCCATTCAATATTCGTTGGCAATCCCGGTACGGGTAAAACAACAGTGGCGCAAATGCTTGGCAAACTCTATAAAAAAATGGGTTTATTGAGCAAAGGTCATGTGTTTGAAGTGGATAGGGTAGATTTGGTCGGTGAATATATTGGTCAAACCGCGCCGAAAGTGAAAGAGGTAATTGAAAAAGCACGCGGCGGCGTTTTGTTTATTGACGAAGCCTATTCGTTAGCGCGTAGCAACGATGATACGAAGGATTTTGGGCGCGAAGTTGTCGAAATATTGGTTAAAGAAATGTCGAATGGCAATGGGGATATAGCTATTGTCGTTGCGGGGTATCCAAAGGAAATGAAGCAATTTATTGACAGTAACCCTGGTTTGCGTTCACGTTTTAAGCATAATTTTGAATTTCAAGACTATTTGCCACAGGAATTGTCGCAAATTGGGCATTATGCCGCGCATGAAAAAGGCGTTTTGCTATCTCCTGCGGCCCATAAGCGCGTAGAAGAAATCATAACAGAAGCGTACAGAAACCGCGATAGAAGTTTTGGTAATGCGCGTTTTGTCTATGATATAATTGAGCAAGGGAAAATCAATATGGGCTTGCGCATTATGTCGCACGACAATCCTAAATCGTTGTCGAAAGATGAAATGTCGTTGATACAGCTGTCAGATGTAGATAAAATACATGGCAAACTCAAACGCGAAACGCCAACCATTCCGATTGATGAAGCCTTGTTGAAAACGTCTCTTGCCGAACTGAACAATTTGGTCGGTATGAGCAAAATCAAGACGCAAATTAGCGAATTGGTCAATTTGGTACGTTATCACCAAGAGTCTGGTCGCGATGTATTGGGGTCGTTCTATTTGCATACTGTTTTTGTCGGCAACCCCGGTACTGGCAAAACAACCGTTGCGCGGATATTGACGAAGATATACAAATCGCTCGGCATTTTGGAGCGCGGACATATGGTTGAAACAGACCGTCAAGGGCTTGTGGCAGGATATGTCGGTCAAACGGCTATCAAAACAGCTGAAAAAATAGAAGAAGCCAAAGGCGGCGTTCTTTTCATTGACGAAGCCTACGCCCTTACGTCATATGGCGGCGGCGGACGCGGTGACTTCGGTGATGAAGCCATTCAGACGCTTTTGAAGCGTATGGAAGATAAGCGCGGCGAGTTTTTCGTCTTCGTTGCAGGCTATACCGACAATATGGAAAATTTCTTAAAAGCCAACCCGGGTTTGAGTAGCCGTTTTGATAAAACGCTTGCTTTTGAGGACTATACGCCCGAAGAATTGCTACAAATTGCCATCGGTATGTTCCACGAAGCGGGTCTGACCTTAGCACAAGATACAGAGGAGCATATGCGTAATTATCTCGGCTTTATATACGAATACCGCGATAAATACTTCGGTAATGCGCGGACAGTACGTCAAGTCGTGACCGATGCCATCAATAAGCACAACCTTCGATTGGCAGCTATGCCACGCGAAGAACGCACCGAAGATGTCGTTAATGTACTGACTTTACCAGATGTTGACCACCTCCGTTTAGATAAATCTGATTTTGTTTTCCAGAAGAAGACGATTGGGTTTCAGGCGCGTGGGTCGAGATAAATTGTTAAAAAAAATTTATATAAAAAAAGATAGGGCAAGGACACTTGCACTATCTTTTTTGTTTAAAATCCTATAACCATACCCAAATTCAATAATCCCCCAACCCTTCAAAATCAAAGTCATAGGCTTGCTGCTCATGCACCCAATTTTCATGATAACTTTGATGATAGGCAATAAAAAAAGGGACACTCAAATTGTCGTCAAACAGTTTTAACCCTTGTGTACGTGCTATATTAGTGGGTTGATTTGAAAGAAAAGCTTTGTAAGAAGAAAATTCCCAAGCATCATAAAAGGCTGCTGCATCGTGATGAATAGGGTTGTGATGGACATAGCAAATTTTATTCAAAATGTGGACTAAAGTCATCAACTCCACCCGTTTAAACCTTTTTTGAAAAAGGCTGCCGTGCCGCTTATACTTGTAATTACACTTATTGGCATAAGAGGAAAAAAAACGTTTAAACTGGTCTTCCAAAAAACCATTGAGGTCTTTCGTGCCTTCTAAAAAAGCTCTTGCAGCTACTGTTTTTTCCTTTTTTATATGTTCCCAATATATCGCATCTGGCTCTTTGACTTTGATAATAAAGTGAAAATGATTAGACATTAAACAATAAGCATAAGTATCCACGTAAGGAAGTAGTAACCGATGCCATTGTTTCATAAAAAATTGACGCTCCGCATAATCCCTAAACAATAGTTCGTTGCTGGTAACGCGATTATAGACGTGATAAAAGCTATTTCCATAGAGTGTTTGCCAATAGTCTTGTTTCATAGAGTATGTTTTTTGTTTTATGATAGGAATGTTTGATTTCAGGCAAGAGTTCTCGGCGCGGGTTTAGTAAACTGAATATTATTTTTTTTGAAAAAAAAATAATATTCAGTTTACTAAACCCGCGCACAGACCTCCTTCCAAGCCAGAAAAGGACTTGATGAAGTAATGAAACATAGTAAAGTTATACACAAGTTACTATGTAGCAAGGGTTTAGTAAACTGAATATTATTTTTTTTTCAAAAAAAAATAATATTCAGTTTACTAAACCCAACAAAGAAGTAAAACCTCTTGATGCAAAACGACCCCCCTCAGTAAAAAAGCCTTATTTTTCAAAAATTTCACTCTTTCGCCGAGGGTAAAAGGGTAAAAGTTTAAAAGGGTTCAAGTCTAATCGTATCGGATACATCGAAAACCGAAGACATCGTCCCTGACATACGGGCTGCTAATGCTGCGGTAGGAAACCCGACAGCTGAGATAGTTGTAGTTCCAAGACCCGCCACGAACTACGCGGATGCCTACATTTTTTTCAAAAAAAGGATTGACAGCAATGCCTTGTTTTAAACACTCGGCATAAAAGGTTTTGCTATATTCATCGCGACACCATTCCCAAACATTGCCAGACATATCAAACAAACCCAATTCATTGGCTTTTTTGCGTGTTTTGACTGCATGGGTTTGACTATTTGAATTGTCAGCATACCAAGCCACTTCATCAATATCATTTGAACCACTGTATTTATAGCCTTTTGACAAAGCCTCTCCCCCTCTTGCTGCAAATTCCCATTCTGCTTCTGTGGGCAAATCATATTTTCCTTGCTGCCGTGTACTCAACCATTTTAAATACGCTTTAGCATCCTCCCAACTGACATTTACGATAGGATTATCCCCTTTCCACTGCCAAGTAGGTGTAGGTGGTTCTTGATGTTGTGTAGCTTTTTGAAAAATAAAATATTGCCAAACAGTGGTTTCTGTTTCTGCTAATTTAAAGCCGCTTACTTTAACCTCATGCGGTGGTTTTTCATTTTCATTTTCATTACTACCCATTGTAAAAGTACCACCTGCCACAGCTATCATTTTAGGATAATAACGCTCCTCCAAAGTCTGAAAATACTGAGGGGGTGCATTTTTCTGAATGACAGCCAATAAGTCACTGCGATTTGGTAAAGCATTGATATTCAAGAGTTTTAGCGTATTTATAGCGGCTTGAAAGGTATCGGTTTCTGTATAGAAATAAGCGATTTCGAGTATGCGTTTCTTCATTTCCTCTTTTGGTTCTTCCAATTTAACGGCTGTTTGGCATTTTTTAAAGGCAGTATCATAATCAAGACGCAAAATATCAAGGTCAATAACTGGCAAAATAATACCGACAGCACTTTTGGCAGTTACTGCAAGTTTATCAAGCGCAATTTTCGTATCTTTTGCGCTGTTAGATGCATTTAAAGCTGCCAAAATAGCTTTTGCTTTTTCATTTTTAGCTTCTTCTTCTTTTTTCAAAGCGACAATTTTTGAAGCATCAGCTTGAAATAATGCCAATTTCGTTAAACTATCACTTTTAATAGCCTTGTTTTTAGCCAATTCAGCAACATTAGTTGCGGCTTGGGCAGCTTCTGTTGCTGATTGTGCTACCTTTTTTTGTTGCCAAGCCCAAAAGCCGACAACAGAAGCCACCAAAAACATAAGACCCGAAATAATGGATAAAACCGTTGCCTTTTGTCGCCTTTTCCGTTCAATATCCGCTTGCAGTTTCGCGGCGGCTAATTGTTCTTCTTTTTCGGCTTGTACTTGAATAGCGAGGGCTTTTTCCTCGATGTGTTTGCGGTCTTTTTTTGCTTTTTGAACGGGTGCAACGAGTGTATCGTGCGATATTTCAAAACTAAACCCGCCTACTGTATTCATTTCTCGCCGAATGAGGTATGTTTTTTCTAAATCCACCAAGAGGGCATCCGTCAAACCGAACATTGAAAATTGCGCCAATAAAGCACGACTATCCACACTCATGCGCCTGCCTTCGCCCGTAGCCGCATCTTCTGCCAACAAGCCATCTTCCAAAACCCGTTGCGCCGCCTTTTGAACGCCGTAATCGAGTTCA
>JAYVKQ010000655.1:0-2544 GCA_043768285.1 Saprospiraceae bacterium
TGGTAAAAGAAGCCTTTCAACGCACTCAAAAAGATGTGAGCATTAGCCACATTTTAATAAAAATAGAAAAAGGAGATACATCTGCTTTTTACAATCTCATTAAAAATATAAAAGCCCGCTTAGATAAAGGTGAATCTTTTGAAACTGTTGCAAAGGAGGCTTCGCAAGACCCGAATACACAGAAAAATGGTGGTTTAATCGGATATTTGACGGCGTTATTACCAGATGGTTTTTACGACTTGGAAACTGCCATGTACACGACGCCTGTTGGTCAGTCATCAGGAATTGTGCGGTCTCCACTTGGTTATCACATCATCAAAGTGAATGACGTTCGCCCAGCGCGGGGTGAAATGGAAATCGCTCACGTGATGATTCGAAAAGTAAAAGACGGTGTTCCACAGCCTTTGGCTAAACAAAAAGCGGATAGCCTTTGGACTATTTTACAAACGAATAAGGACTTTGGCACGATGGCATTGCAACAATCCGAAGATGGTAATTCCTCAGTAAAAGGTGGATATTTAGGCTTTTTCGGTATTGGTCGCTACGAATTGGCTTTTGAAAATGCGGCTTTTGCTTTAGAAAAAGATGGTGATGTGACGCCAGTTATAGAATCCAGCATCGGTTGGCATATCATTAAAAGAATTAGTAGAAAACCTGCTGAAACTTTTGATATGGTAAAAAATCGCTTAAAATCGCGCATTCAACAAGATGGTCGCTTTGAATTGGCTAAGACAGCAATGATTGAACGAATCAAGGTGGAAAGTAAATTCAAGGAAGACCCCTCAGTATTATCGGCATATATTAACCAAATTGATGCTGCTTCGTTTCAAACTTTTGCTTGGAAATCACCCGAAGCCAACAAGTCTGCGGAACTTTTCAATATGGGTACAAATCGTTATACAGTTGAAGAGTTTGGTGCATATCTCGTTACAAATGCCAATCGCCGCTTGAGTTTAATTACTGATATGCGCGATAATTATTCTTTGGCGATAAAAACGATGTATAAAGACTTCGTGAATGAAAAAGCATTGGCTTACGAGGAGACTCAGTTGGATGTGAAATACAGTGATTTTAAAAATTTGATGCGCGAATATGAAGAAGGTATTCTCCTTTTTGAAGCCATAAAAATGAATGTTTGGGATAAAGCTTCGCAGGATAGCGTAGGTCTTGAAAAGTTCCATAGTACGCGTAAGGACAAATATATGTGGGCTGAACGCGCTCAACTGGTTACTTATTCGGTCTTTGATTCCGCTAAGGCTGAATTAGAAAATATTCGGACGTATGCTGAAAAGCATTCAAGCCAAGATGTCTTAAAGAAGTTTAACAAAAAGAAAGATGTTGTCTCATTTAGTGCGGACATCGTTGAAAAAGGAAAAAATAAAACAGCGGATGCCCTTAGTTGGAAAGCGGGTGCGATGAGTAAATCAGAGCAAAATCCAACGGATAAAGTATGGCAATTTACTAAAATCGATAAATTAATGCCTGCTACTACTAAAACTTTAAAAGAAGCGAGAGGCTTCGTAGTGGCTGATTATCAAGAGTTTCTTGAAAAGAAATGGATGGAAGACTTGACTGCTGCTTATAAAGTAGAAATCAAAAAAGACGTTTTAGAAAGTATTATTAAAAAATAAGAAGCCGTTTGGGTTATTAACCGTGCCACTGCTCAAAGCGGTGGCACGGGTTACATTGTCCTTAACAAAATGGGCTGTACGTTGCGATGTACAGCCCATTTTTTATCTAAAACATGCAAGATTTACTTTTGCGCGGCGTTCAAAATAGTGACGACTTCTTTAGTAATGTCTAATTTTTCATTGACATAAAGAAGCGGACTTGCGCCACCACCTACATGGCTCATCACATAATCAAAGCCTTTTTCCTTTTGGATTTGAGCTAAAACACCCGTTAATTTTTTTTGAATGGATTCATTGAATTTTTGAGTTTCGTCAAATAATTCTTTAGCTTTTCTATCCCGTTCTTCTGCAATGGCTGCTTGGCGTTTCATCAATGATTGTTCTTCTTGCTGAAGTTGAGCAGGAGGCGTATTGCCTTGCTGAGCCTTTTGTTGCAAAGCCTGCATGTCCATTTGCCATTGACGCACTTTTGATTCGGAACTTGCTACAAGAGTGCTATTTTTTTGCGTAAAAGCAGCTTCCTGTTGCTTGTAATATGTGAATTGCTCTTTGAGAGAGTCCATATTGACAAATGCTATTCGAGCATTCGGAATCATTTTCATAGCCGTACTATCCGATGTGGATACCACAGATACTGAGGGGGTGCTTGTAGGTGTGCTATTTTTACAATTATAAAACGATAAAGTAGCGGCAGTTAATAGGGTGGCAGTTATTTTTTTCATTGAAATATTTTTTTAAAACTGGAAATTAACTATAACAAAAATGTTACAATTAGGTATTTGAACCGCAAAAATAGATTTTTCTAAGAATAATCCCAATCCTTTGGTAATATTACTGAGGTTTTCCTATAAATGTAAATAGCTCTGCCTGTTTAAAGGCAAAGCTATTTACACTTAATCGTTTATAATTTTTT
>JAYVKQ010000656.1:0-2636 GCA_043768285.1 Saprospiraceae bacterium
AAGGTAATTAACCGCGAACCTTTCGCCAATGTCTATAACCTCATTGTTGAAGACTTAAAATTTGCTGCCGCAAATTTACCTGAAACTTATGTGGTCGCCGATAAAGGACGTGTAACAAAATGGGCTGCAAAAGCTCTTTTGGGACGTGTATATTTGACAATGGCGGGTTATCCACTCAAACAAGCAGACAAAATGGCATTGGCAAAAACGGAATTTGCAGATGTAATTGCACAAGAAACAAAGTATTTCCCGATGGCAACTGTCTATGCCGATATGTTCAAAGCGGTGAATGACAACAAATTTAATATTTTTGAGGTGCAATATGTATCTGGTGGTTTAGGGTTGGGCAATCTCGCGCCGTTTGATATGGCGTTTCAGTTCCCTTCTCAGTGGTCAGCATTTCAGCCAAGTGGTTACGATGCAGTCGTGTCTCCTATGTTGATGGCTTTTTGGCCCAATCTCGATAAGCGCAAGTTTGCAAGTGTTGATACAGGTTATACAGATACTAAAACAGGGGCAAAATCTACCCGCAGCCAGTTTACCAAGTTTTTAGAAAAAGGCACTACTTTGCCTGTTGATAGATTTGACCATCCGAATAACTTTCCACTTATTCGTTTTGAAGATGTTTTGTTGTCGTATGCCGAAATATTGAATGAAGAAGCGGCAGCACCACCAGTGCAAGCCCTTACTATACTAAACCGCATCCGTACTCGGGCGGGTATTGCTAATGCGACACCTGCCACAAAAGAAGCTTTCCGTTTGGCAATGGAACAAGAACGCCAGTGGGAGTTTTGCGGCGAAGGTTTGCGGTGGCATGACCTTGTACGGACAGAAAGAGCTTTGCCTGTGATGAATAAGTTTATGACAGACAATGCTGTACCTATCAAACGGATACTTGATAACCATGATTTGCTTTTCCCAATTCCACTAAAGGAGTTATTGATAAACCCTGGATTTTGGAAGCAAAATGCAGGGTATAATTAATGTTTAATACAACAGGAATGACACGAATATAAATACGAATTGTGCTAATTAAATTAGAAAAATTCGTGTTCACATTCGCGTCATTCGTGTTTTTACACCTTACTATTTTTATGAAAAAACGCACATTCACACTCCTTATATCCTTTACATTTCTACAAATAACCCTTGCTCAAAAAACAAGTTACAAATTCGACTTCGGCACAACCAAACCTGCCAAAGGCTATATTGCGGTCAATAAAAATACCATATACACCCCAAAACAAGGCTATGGTTTTTTAAAAACAGATGCGATTATTCAAGATATTGAAAGCAAAAATAGCAAAAAACCATTTAATACCTTTACAACTGCCGATAAGCCATTTTTCTTTTCAGTCAATCTGCCCGAAGGCAACTATGATGTCAAAATTTTACTCGGCGGAGAAGGCTCTTCTTTAACAACCGTAAAAGTCGAAAATAGGCGTTTGATGTTGGAAAAAATAAAAACACCTGGCTTAATACAAGGTGATGCAGAAGGACCTTTGGCAGAAGTAAAATTTACAGTTCATATCCGCAACGCAGCCATCAACAATTCTAAAGATAGTGTCAAACTTAAACCCAGAGAACGCAGCTATTTCCATTGGGACAATCAATTGACTTTTGAATTTTGCGACAGTCTGCCCAAAATTGCGGCTCTCGAAATTTCACCCAATACCACAGCCACTACCCTATTTTTAGCAGGCAATTCTACGGTGGTTGACCAAAATTTAGAGCCTTACGCTGCATGGGGTCAAATGATACCTTGTTTTTTCACCCCCCTCAGTATTGTAGTGGCAAATCATGCCGAATCGGGCGAATCACTCCGCAGTTTTATCAGCGAAAAACGTTTGGATAAGGTGATGAGTATGCTGAAAAAAGGTGATTATCTATTCATCGAATTTGCCCACAATGACCAAAAGCAAAAAGACCTACGCCCTTTTGTAGAATATAAAGATTTATTGAAAAAATACATCAAAACCACGCGCGAAAAAGGCGGAAAACCCGTTTTAGTGACCTCCATGCACCGCCGCAGCTTCGATAGTTTGGGCAAAATTATCAATACATTGGGCGATTTTCCAGAAGCTATGCGCCAAACCGCACAAGAAGAAAATGTACCTTTGATTGACCTCAACGCGATGAGCAAAACACTGTGGGAGGCTTTGGGTACTGAGGGGTCGAAAAAGGCTTTTGTACATATACCTGCGCATACTTTTCCAAATCAAGATAAAGCCATTGAAGACGATACGCATTTTAGCAATTATGGGGCATATCTCTTGGCTTTGTGCATGGTTGAAGGTATTAAACAAAATATACCCGAATTGTGCCCTTTTTTAAAATTCGATACTCCGCCTTTTGACCCCTCAGTACCTTTGCCTTATGATGGGTTTCATTTTCCAAAAGGGATATATGCGCCTATTGTGAAGCCTGATGGAAATTAAAATTTAATTACAGCCACTAATTACACTAATTTTCACTAATTAAATTTTATCTTAGTTAGATTTAATTAGTGAAAATTAGTGCAATTAGTGGCTAAAAAAAAAATCTACTGTACCCTACTATTTTTTAAGGTAATTATGAGAAACATACAAGAAAGCGGAACTTTGAGTTGCGAAACAAAAAAGACCCGCTTCTCATAT
>JAYVKQ010000657.1:0-3008 GCA_043768285.1 Saprospiraceae bacterium
CAAAACTAATACCCGCGCTATGTTCTATACGGATGGTCAAACCTTAGAAATTGAAGATATTTCTAAGTTTTCGGACGGATATGCCATTACAAAATACAAAAACGTAGATGCTGCTGGCAAAGCTGGCTCTGACCCCGAAGGCAATTTTCCCGATACCGATTTCCCTTTGTTCCGCTTGGCTGACGTACAACTGATGTACGCCGAAGCGATACTGAGGGGGGGTACTGGTGGCGACAAAACACCGCTTGAACTCGTGAATGGTCTTCGCGCAAGAGCCTATAAGGGGGCAACGGGTAATTTGACGGCTGTTACGCTCAACGATATTTTGAATGAACGTGGTCGTGAATTGTACTGGGAATGTCATCGCCGTACCGACTTGATACGCTTCAAAAGGTTCACTACTGCCGATTATTTGTGGCAATGGAAAGGTGGTTCAAAAGGCGGTAACGCCGTTTCGGACAACCTTAACGTATTCCCTATTCCTGCGGCAGATGTGATTGCTAATCCGAATTTGAAGCAAAATGCAGGGTATTAGATTTAATGCACTTATTGGATACTTTTGAAGTTAATGTCGTCAAGTTAAGCTAAATTTATTGTTTAGTGCGTAGGTTTAGTAAACTGAATTTTAATTTTTTTAAAAAAAAATTAAAATTCAGTTTACTAAACCTTAGTCAAGCGGTGACATTCGGCAAACTTAAGAGCATTCCTTTCGCACTAAGTTGGCGACATTAACTTTTGAAGTAACCCATATGTAAAAAACCCTCAAAATACTGAGGGGGTAATATCATTTTTAGATTTTAAAAATATCTTTTACAATGAAAAATATAGTAAAATTTCTTTTTCTAAGTACAGCTATTCTAAGCCTTTGGGGGTGTAAAAAAGATGAAATTCAAACACTTTTGAACCCAACCGCTTCTTTAACGGCGACGATTTCAAAAACCACAGCCGTGCTTTTAAAGGATAACGCTGCCACAGAAGCCTTTTCTGTATCGTGGGTAAAGCCCGATTTTGGTTTCAGCGCAGCCCCTGCCTATACTGTTTTGATTGATAAGGCGGGTAATAATTTTGCAAAAGCGCAAACTTTTAATATCGGCTCAGGCTTAACACGCGCTTTCAAAACGGACGAATTGAACAATATTGCAACGGGTATGGGCTTGGTAGCGGGTACAGCCGCTGACCTTGACATCAAAGTACACTGTTTGATAGGCGCGAACACGCTTTACGCATCACCTATCCTTAAATTGAAAGTTACCCCTTTTGCGGATAAGTTGGATTTGGTAACGCCGTGGGGCTTAGTTGGTAGCGCAACCACCAACGGTTGGAACGGTCCCGATATGTTGATGTGGAAAAACGCCGACAATCCTGCCGAAATCGTTGCCTACGCAACGCTCAACGATGGCGAAATTAAATTCCGTACAAACAACGATTGGGCTGTCAATTTGGGTGGCGTAAGTGGCGTTTTGTCTGCCAATGGTGCCAATATTGCTGTAACAAAAGGCTCATATAAAATCACGGCGAACCCTACCGCTTTGACCTATAAAGTTGAGAAATTCTCTTGGGGTATTGTGGGTAGTGCGATGGCTAATGGTTGGAATGGTCCCGACCAAGTCATGGAATATGATGGTACTGTTAATTTATTTAGAGCTGATATTACGGTGGTTGATGGTGCTATCAAATTCCGCAGAGAGAACGATTGGGGTATCAATTTAGGTGGCACAGGTGGCGTTTTGTCCGCAGGTGGTGCAGATATTGCCGTTAAAAAAGGGCGATATTTGGTTACAATAGACCCAAAAGCGTTGAAATATACCGTCAAGGATTACAAACCATGGGGTATCGTGGGCGATGGCACATCAACAGGATGGGGTACGCTGCCAGACCAAAAATTCACCTATGATTTGAGTACTGAGACTTGGAAAATAAAAGGTGTTGTACTCAAAGCAACGGGCGGTTTCAAATTCCGTGAAAATGATGATTGGGGCAACAACTTGGGTGCAGCGGGTAGTGTTGAGCCTGCTCCAGTTGCAGCCAGTGGCGACTTGGCAGCAAATGGCAAAAACTTTGCTTCTGCTGCTGGTACTTGGGATTTTGAATTGGATTTGAAGGTAGCTGCAAGTCCTAAGTATAAGGCTACTAAGAAGTAAAATTTTCTTTTAGATATAATGAAAAGGCTGTCGGTGATGACAGCCTTTTTGCTTTATATCAAAACTACTGTTATTTAATCTCCTTTATGAAATTCTATATACTTTTTTTTAACCACACTCATTTTAGGGACAAGGTCAATACCATATTTTTCAAGCATAAAAGGTTTCAATAAGTCTATATCTTTTATAACTTGTATTGGTATTAGAAACTTATAACGTTTAGGCTCATCTTGCGTATCGTCACTATCAGTTTCAAATATGTGCTTTCGAGAATCTAACTCAAACCACCTTGCCATCGCTGTAAATGTTTGTCCAAAAAAGTCTCTATCCTTCATATCATTAATTATATTACACCAAAAATCACCATTTGGGCTATCTTTTTCCCAAGAAAAAGGGTTCAGTTTTGCGCTATCTACTACTATTATTTTCCATATAATACATGTATCATTAATATCCCTTACTGAGAAATTACACATTTTAGCTATTTCTGTTATCGCCATTTCTTCCAGCTTTGACACCTGACTACTGGAGAAAATTTTATATTCAATATACATTGGTTTAGTATATCCACTAATTTTAAATCTGGATATCGGAATGTCATATAGTTGTTCTAAACCTCTAATCAATTCGCCTTTATAATTATTACCGAAAGGTGAAACGCCGCCATAAAAATTAGGAATACTATCAGAATAGTAGTCAATATCCAATTGTATTAATTTTATTGACCTAATGCTATCTTTGTTCTGTGCAATTAAAGAGAGCTTTATAAATGAACTGATTGCGATATAACTAATTGATAATCAATTAATTATTTTTTTTCTTGAGTAGCCTTAGAGTAAACTAAGTTATTGATTATTAGGCTTTTAG
>JAYVKQ010000658.1:0-12621 GCA_043768285.1 Saprospiraceae bacterium
ATTCAAAATCAGTTTCCTAAACCATTGCTTGAAAAATCGCGCAAAACACTACAACCTCCATCATCATAAAACATTGAAAACAAATAAGTTATACATGGCAACTGCTAAAAAGAAAGATATAGCCAGCTCAAATGGAACGGTGTTGGGACACCCTACTCACGCTATGGCACGCAACGAAGGCATCCCTTTCAATACTGCCTTTTTTGAGCATATCAATATCAATAAAAGTGCAGTGGAAAGAAGGGCTGCTACTCTACCCGCCCGTAGAACAGTCAAAAAAGAATGGCAAGCGGCGTGGCTTTTGAAAGCCATTAGTTGTATAGATTTGACGACATTAGCGGGCGATGATACAAGGGGCAACGTCATTCGACTTTGCGCGAAAGCAAAATCACCTGTGCGGATGGATTTATTGTCGGCGATGGATATAGCAGATGCGCATCTCCAAGTGGGGGCAGTATGCGTATATCATAATTTAATTCCTTTTGCAAAAGAAGGTTTGGAAGGGAGCAATATCCCGATAGCCGCCGTTTCAACAGGTTTTCCCGCTGGCAAGATTTCATTGGAGGATAAAATTACGGAGATAAAAAAGTCCGTTGCGGCAGGGGCAACCGAAATTGATATTGTGATTAGTAGAGATTTGGTACTCGAATCGAAATGGCAAGAACTATATGACGAAGTGGCATTGTGCCG
This sequence comes from Saprospiraceae bacterium, assembly GCA_043768285.1. Classification (GTDB taxonomy): domain Bacteria; phylum Bacteroidota; class Bacteroidia; order Chitinophagales; family Saprospiraceae; genus JAAFJT01. The sequence goes on from JAYVKQ010000658.1 coordinate 691, forward strand.
CAAAGCCTGTGGCGATGCGCATATGAAAACCATATTGGCAACGGGCGAAATTCCAACATATACGAAAGTTGCCAAAGCCAGTTGGGTGAGCATGATGGCGGGTTCTGATTTTATAAAAACAAGTACAGGTAAAGAGAGCGTTAATGCAACCTTGCCCCTAAGTTTGGTGATGATACGCACCATACGAGCCTATTATGAATTAACAGGTTTCAAAGTCGGTTTTAAGCCAGCAGGCGGTATTCAAAAAGCCAAACAAGCCCTCGATTGGTTGATATTAATTAAAGAGGAATTGGGCGATGAGTGGCTCAATCCAGATTTATTTAGGTTCGGTGCCAGTAGTTTATTGGGCGATATTGAACGGCAGTTGGAGCATTTTGTGACGGGTCGTTATTCAGCTGGATACAGGCATCCGATGGCTTAGGTAAGCCTGTTGAATTTGAGATAAACTAAGCATTTTCTATAAACTTTAAAAAGGTTTGAACACGTTTGTTTAGCGCATTTGAATTAATATGCAAAGTATAAGCATCTAAGGTATCAAAATTAATCCGTTGCATTATTTCCAAAATATTGAGCCTTAATTCATAAAAATGCGCTTCAGTATCTATTTCAGAATGTAAATAAATGAAATCTAAAATGGCTTTTTCGGGTTCAGCTATTTTAAAATTAAAATTATTAAATCGCTTTAATTGATACCCGAAATATAGGTCAGGTTTAACGTTTTGATACCCAAAAATATTGAGGGGGGTCGTAAATTGCTGGGTTTTTAGCGTAGAAATAGCCGTAATTTTAAAAACGCCTTCTGGAATAAACCCATAATAAGACAAAGCACTTTCCAAAGAAATATAAGAAGGATGATAAATATGATTTGACATAAAAAATAAGGTATCAAGATTTAAATTGTTTTCAGTAAAACGATACCATGTATTGCGAATTTTTTGAACATAGTTTTTCTTCTGCCAATTCACCAAATTTTTAGGGTCGAATGCAGGAAAGAGTTTTTCAATTTCTATAATTGAAAAAACAGGGTATTCTCGAAAAGCTAATCTGAATTCTTGAAAATTCATTTTAATTCTATTTTAAGGCAAATATAGTAATTTTTAGAAATAAAATCAATGACAGTAAAAGAAATATATAAAACAATGGCGTATGGTCCCGCACCTGAGAGTGCAAACCAAGCAAACGAGTTTCTCGATGTACACAAAAGGCAGTTTGATTTATTTATCAATGGTGCATGGTGCGCCCCAAGTTCGGGCGTTTATTTTGATAGCATCAACCCCGCCAATAAGAAAACATTAGCGAAAGTGGCAATGGCGAATGACCGTGATGTGAACGCGGCTGTTGAAGCAGCTCAAAAAGTATTGCCTGAGTGGGTTGCCATAGGGGGACATCAAAGAGCGCGGTATCTATATGCTTTGGCTCGCCAAATCCAAAAACATTCGCGCCTATTTGCCGTCTTGGAATCAATGGACAATGGCAAACCCATTCGAGAAACCCGCGATATTGATATTCCGTTGGTGGCAAGGCATTTTTACCACCATGCAGGTTGGGCGCAACTGATGGCAACTGAGTTAAAAGACTATAAAGAAATCGGTGTGATTGGTCAAATCATCCCTTGGAATTTCCCTTTGTTGATGATGGCATGGAAAATTGCCCCCGCTTTGGCAATGGGCAATACGGTTGTCTTAAAACCTGCCGAATATACCTCCTTGACTGCTTTGCTTTTTGCAGAAATATGTGAAAACATCGGTTTGCCGAAAGGCGTGGTGAATATCATCACGGGCGCGGGTGCAACGGGTGCAGCCTTAGTCAAACACGAAGGCGTTCAGAAAATTGCTTTTACAGGCTCTACCGAAGTGGGTAAAATTATCAGAAAAACCATTGCGGGGTCGGGCAAAAAACTATCGCTCGAGTTGGGCGGCAAATCGCCTTTTATCGTTTTTGAAGATGCCGATTTGGATAGCGTGGTGGAAGGCGTTGTAGATGCTATATGGTTTAATCAAGGGCAAGTCTGTTGCGCAGGGTCACGTTTATTGGTTGAAGAAAGCGTGGCACAAAAACTATATGCCAAACTCAAAACCCGCATGGAGCAACTAAAAGTAGGCGATTCCTTAGATAAATGTATTGATATTGGCGCAATTGTGGACAAAGTGCAAGTAAAAGCCATTGACGATTTAGTAAAACAAGGCGTAGCAGAGGGCAATGATATGTGGCAACCCTCATGGTCATGCCCTATTGATGGTTACTTTTATACCCCTACTCTATTCACCGATGTCGCGCCTTCTGCAACGATTGCGCAAGAGGAGATTTTTGGACCCGTCTTGATCGCCATGAGTTTCAGAAGCCATAAAGAAGCCGTTGCCTTAGCCAATAATACGCGCTACGGTTTGGCAGCCAGTATTTGGACCGAAAATATCAATTTAGCCTTAGACATCGCGCCTCAAGTGAAAGCGGGAACGGTCTGGATAAATTGTACCAATATGTTTGATGCTGCCTCGGGGTTTGGCGGCTACCGTGAATCGGGGTTTGGCAGAGAAGGCGGCAAAGAGGGTTTGTATGAATATGTAAAACCTAAGAATGACGATTTATTATCTGATAAGCCCATTTTACCCGCTATTTTCAAGGAAAATACTGAGGGGGGTAAAATTAAAAACCCAATCCACATTGATATAGATAGAACGACTAAAATGTATATCGGTGGCAAGCAAGCCCGTCCTGACAATGGATACAGCATTAGAATTAAAAATAGATTGGATGACTATATCGGTGAAGTATCGGATGGCAGCCGAAAAGATATAAGAAACGCCGTTGAAGCGGCTCATGCAAATGGCAGTTGGGGCGGTATGACGGGTCATGCACGCGCACAAGTCTTATATTATATTGCCGAAAATTTAGCGATTAGAAAAGCTGAATTTGCCCATCGTTTAATCCAAATGCTCAACCATACTGAGGGGGAGGCTTTCGCAGAAGTAGAAAAATCTATTGAGCGCATTTATTTTTATGCGGCTTATGCAGATAAATATGATGGGGCGGCACATTCTACACTTCAACGCCTTGTGACTTTAGCTATGCCCGAAGCAATAGGCGTTATAGGCATTATTTGTCCCGATGAAGCCCCGCTTTTAGGTTTTATTTCAACCGTTTTGCCAGCTATCGCTATGGGCAATAGTGTGGTGGTCATTCCTTCTGAATCAGCACCTTTTTCGGCGACTGATTTTTATCAAATTTTAGATACCTCTGATGTGCCAGCAGGTACAGTCAATATCATTACGGGCAAAAAAGGGACTTTAGCTACCGATTTAGCCAAGCACGATAATATTGATGGCATCTGGTATTTTGGCAGCAAAGAAGGCAGTCAAAAAGTGGAATTGCTTGCTGCGGACAATATGAAACGTACTTGGGTCAATTATGGAAAATATCGCAACTGGGCTGATGAAGGACAAGGCGGAGGTGAGATTTTTTTAAGACATGCTACGCAAATTAAGAATATTTGGATACCGTATGGAGCGTAAAATAATGATGAGTTATGAATGATAAATGATGAATTGCCAGATATATCTGTCAATTTTCATCATTAGACTTGTTCAAATATTAATTTTCGTTATTCAAAAAGGTAAATGTAGCGTCGAATTCATTCGACGAGCGCAGCGGCATCGAATAAATTCGACGCTACAAAGGTTTTTCATATGGCGAAATATTGTTTTTGAACAAGTCTATTAATCATCACCTATTCATCATTCAACATTTATCATTCATCATTTATTAAATATGGCAAGTTTACATTTAGAAGCGAAAATAGGCGATATTGCAGAAACCGTTTTGTTACCTGGCGACCCACTTCGCGCCAAATTTGTGGCAGAAAACTTTTTAACCGATGTTGTGTGCTACAACAAAGTGCGCGGGATGTATGGTTTTACGGGCAACTACAAAGGGCAGCGCATTTCGGTGCAAGGTACGGGCATGGGCATGGGCAGTGCCGCCATATATGTGCATGAGTTGATAGACACCTACAAAGCTAAAAATCTCATTCGCGTAGGTACTTGCGGCGCACTTCAAGCGCATTTGGAAGTAGGGCAAGTCATTTTAGCCATGAGCGCGTCGGGAGATGCAGATGCCAATATGCTGCATTTCAAAGGGATGCACTATGCTGCCACAGCCGATTTCGATTTGCTTCTGCGTGCTTATAACATTGCTCAAAAGCTGAATATCAAGACCGTTCAAGGGTCTATATTCAGTACCAATACTTTTTATGATACTGAACCCAACCGTTGGGATATTTGGCAAAAACATGGCATATTGGCGGCAGATATGGAATCGCAAATATTATTCACCATCGCTAAACGCTTTGATGTCAAGGCTTTATCTCTTTTAACGGTGAGCGATAATATTGTAACGGGCGTATCGTCTTCTCAGCAAGAGCGTGAAAATTCGTTTAATGATATGATGAAAATAGCTTTGGAACTCGCTTGATATAGCCCCCTCAATAGTCTTCCAAATGATGATTGACAGGTTGTCTGTGCAATAACTTTTGGAAAGTTTGAAACTTTCCAAAAGTTTTACTCGACAACTTGCATTTGGAATAGTACTCAGTCACGCCATGCGTGATGGCGCGGAACGCGCTCATATTTTTATTAAAAATTTGTAAAACAGCAGCATAAAAGATGAATAAAAAGACCATCAATGTAGAATATTCAGAATTTGAAACGATAAATGAATTGGCAGATATAGATATTAAACTCATCAACAAAGCCATTGACATCGCTAAAAAATCCTATTCACCCTATTCAAAATTCCCTGTGGGTGCGGCTATCATACTCGATAATGGTAAGATATATGCGGGCAATAATCAAGAAAACATAGCCTATCCATCAGGTACTTGCGCCGAAAGAACGGTATTGAACTATGTACACGCCAATTTTCCAAAAAATAAAATCCAAACCATTGCCATCACTGCCTTGAATACGCTGTCCTTAGTGCCTGTTACGCCCTGCGGCTTTTGCAGACAAGTGCTTGTAGAAATGGAGCAAAACCAAGGAGCTAAAATCAAAGTCATTTTGCATAAAATCAACGGTTCGACTTATGTGTTTAGCTCGGCTTCTTCGCTCCTACCTTTGGTTTTTGATGATGCTATTTTAAAAGGATGATAGTATTTATGACATATTTAACTATATTTGTGAGTTTCCAAAATTATAACTAAAAGAGGCTTGTATTTTCAAGCTGCATTAATGATTAAATATGACAAAATACATCGCGTTTATTCGCAACATCCTGATTAGTAAAGAGGGCGTAACCCAAAAAACATTGGTAGATTTGTTTGAAAAAAATGGCGCATCGAATGTTGTGTCGTATTTGTCATCGGGCAATTTGTCTTTTTCGATAGAAGCCAGTGCGTTGGCAGATTTTATCACCCTTATCGAAGGCAAGATAGAACAACTTATTAGCCGCCGCGAAGAAGTATCTGTCAGAACGGCTGCTTATATTCAGCAACTCATGGACGACAATCCCTTTCAAGATTTGGATATTACCAATACACATGAAAAATGTATTACGTTTTTACCACCAAATTGCACCTATGATTGGCAGTTCCCAATAACGTCCAATAATAATAACCTCACTATTTTCGGAAAAAATGACACCGAAATATTCAGCGTTACGCGGTTGATAAATAATAAACCTGGCTCGCCCAACAATGTTGTTGAAGCTACTTTGGGCGTAAAAACGGTTACGCGGAGTTGGAATATTATTACTAAAATTCTGGATAAGATGGTTTAGTTATAAAAAATTGCTTCCCGCCATCCATAATAATCGTCAGTCAATTTTCAAGACCCCGCCTGTTTTTCTCGGTTGTTTAAAAAACAAACAGGCGTTTCGCCAAAGGTATATAGGAAAAACCAGATCAAGAACTGACACTAAATTAGTGAAGTACACTATATTTTTACGAAAAAATCAAATAATCATCATTCAGACATAACGATACCACAGATTTTTGTATCTTTGTGGCAATGAATGAATTTAAAGAATTAGGTCTTCGAGAAGACCTGCTCAAAGGTATCGAAGAATTAGGCTTTCAGTCGCCTACGCCCGTCCAAGCCTTGGTTATCCCTACCGCTCTTGTTTCTTCCGCCGATATAGTCGCGTTGGCTCAAACAGGTACTGGCAAAACAGCCGCTTTCGGTTTACCTCTCTTGCAACTGATTGACCCCACCGTGCGGGGCATTCAAGCATTAATCCTCTGCCCTACACGCGAGCTGTGTATGCAAGTGGCACAGGATTTGGCGAATTTTTCAAAATTCGCCCATCAATATAGGGTCACGCCCGTCTATGGCGGCGCGAGTATCGAAACCCAAATGCGCCAATTGAAAGGTGGCACTCAAATCATCGTGGCTACGCCAGGGCGTTTGATTGACCTTATCAATCGCGGTGCTGTCCATCTCGACCAAACAAAACGCCTCGTATTAGACGAAGCCGATGAGATGCTCAATATGGGTTTCAAAGATGATTTGGACACGATATTGAGTTCTTGTAGCAACCGCCAATCTACATGGTTGTTTTCGGCTACTATGTCGAATGAGGTGCGCCATATTTCCCGCAACTATATGACCGACCCGATGGAGTTGAGTGTGGGTAATCGCAACCAAACGAATGAAAATATCGAGCACGTCTATTACGTCTGTCGTCCCGATGACCGCTATTTGACCCTCAAACGTATCGTGGACAGCAACCCCGGTATCTTCGGTCTGATTTTCTGCCGCACAAAGGCAGAGACCAAAGAAGTGGCTGACCAAATGACCCGCGACGGCTACAATTCGGATGCCCTATACGGCGATTTGTCGCAAAATGACCGTGACCGCGTGATGAAACGCTTCCGCGATGGCACTTTGCAACTGTTGATTGCTACCGACGTGGCAGCACGTGGTATTGATGTGAGCGACATTACCCACGTTATCAATTATGGCTTGCCAGACGATATTGAAGTCTATACCCACCGCAGTGGTAGAACGGGTCGTGCAGGTAAAAAAGGTATTTCAATTACCATTACTACTTCGCGTTACGAAATACGTATCAAGGACATTGAGCGTATGTCGAAGGCAAAATTTGCTAAGAAAAATATACCTACGGGCAACGAAGTGTGCGAAATGCAATTGATGCACATTATCAAAAACATACACGACCAAGAGGTAAAACACGTCGAAATCGAACCGTTTTTACCCGCTATATATGCTGAATTAGAAGATTTATCGAAAGAAGAACTCATTAAACGCTTTGCGAGTATGGAGTTCAACAACTTCTTAGCGTATTATAAAAATGCGGCAGATTTGAATGTTTATCCACGCTCGGCGATGAGAACACCTGCTCGTCAAGGTGATGGCAACAATTTCGGACCGCCCACAGGGGGTAGCGGTGCTGGTTTTCAACGGCTATTCGTCAATATTGGCGAAATGGACGGTATGACCCGCAAAGAATTTATCCACGTTTTGAGCCGCGAGTATAGCGTACCCGCAGCCGTGATTGGGCAAATTGACATCAAAAAATCGTATATGCACTTTGATATTCACACCTCCTATGCCGAAACGGTGAAGCATAATATGTCGGGTTTGCGTTTAAATAACCGCAGAATTCGCGTGGATTATGCTACTGAACGCACAGGCGGTGGTGGTGATTTCATTGAAGCACCAAAACGCAAATTTGATTTTAGTAACGATAAAAATCGCAAACGCAGATGATAATTTTCAATATCTATGCCTTAGATTATACGGATACCGATGCTATTAATCGCCGTATGGCAGTGCGCCCAGCCCATTTCGAAGGTATTGTAACCTTGAAAAGCAACAATAATTACGTTGTTGGAGGAGCTTTATTGGATGACGATGGCAAAATGATTGGCTCGAGTATGATTGTCAAATTTGAGACCGAAGCCGAATTTTATGCTTATCTCAAACAAGAACCCTATGTAAAAGGCGCGGTTTGGGGCAATGTAACTATTAAAAAAATGAAGATTGCTGGTATGTAAATCAGCGTTTTGATAAAATATAGGCAAGGTGTCAGACGTTTTTGGAACGACTGACACCTTTTGTTTTTTATACATACTTTTTTTTACCCGCCAAATTCATTTGGCGGCGCAGAATGTTGAAATACTTCCAAATCTGATTTTGTGCATATCCGAGCATCAGAAGCCGCCAAATGAATTTGGCGGGTACGATTAATAATAGGCAACATGAATATAGCTGTCATAGATTTAGGTACAAACGGCTTTCGACTTGTTATCGCTAAAAATACTGTCACGCCCAGTCGTGATGATGCTGAAAGCATCAAGGGGGGTAGCTTCACTGTTATTCACCGCGTTGCAAAAGAGTTGCAATTGGCTTCGGCAGGTATTCACCATATTGGCAATGCGCCTTTCCAACGTGGTTTAAATGCTATGCACTTTTTTGCCGATGTATTGAAAAAATATAACGTATTGAAAGTCAAGGCTTTCGCTACGGCAGCATTGCGTATTGCTGATAATGGGCAACATTTTATCCAAACCGTTTATGAGCAAACAGGCATTGCGATTGAATTGATTTCGGGTGATCGAGAAGCCGAGTTGATATACAAAGGTATGCGTATAAGTGTGCCTTTAAGCAATGAACCTGTTTTGATGGTAGATATTGGTGGTGGTAGTGTAGAGTTTATCATTGCTAATAATGAGAAAATGTTATGGGCAAAAAGCTTCAACGTAGGTGTTGCTATTTTAAAACAACGTTTTCATCACAACGACCCTATTACAGAAAAAGAAATTGACACCATAAAAGCCTTTTTAGACCATGAAACAGCCCTTTTTATCCAGCAATTGCCTATATTTAAACCCCAAACGCCTATTATTGCAAGCGGAACACTTGATTATATTGTCAAAATACTGAGGGGGGGCTATGAACAACCTTTTTCTGAAATACCCGATACTGCTTTAAATGCCATTTATGATAGGCTGGTATATTTAAGTATAGCTGAATTGAAAGCCATACCCGAAGTGCCTGCCGATAAGATTGAGATGAATACAGTTTGCATGGTTCTGATGGCGTGGATTATGGAAAAAATGCAATCATCCATGCTTATAGCTTCGCGGAACTCTATGAAAACGGGTGTTTTGCAAGAGTTAAGTGAAGCATAAATAAAGAGTTTATATGCTTTTTACCCCATCGACAATTCTTGTAGAAAGTGCAACCGAACGCTGTTCCGTTCTGAATAATTTGCACAACGGAACAGCGTTCCGTTCTGAGTAATTTTACACAACGGAACAGCGTTCCGTTGCACTTTTTACACAAATTGTCAAAGAACCTATTTTTCTATCCTCAATAACCCTCCGCTTCAATCGCCTCTTTCATGCGGTGATAATCCCCATCCTGTCTTTTCTGAATACTACCTTTTATAAAGAGCGACATAAATTTATATAAAAAAGTATGGAAGGTATATTCGCTTGTAGTATCAACTTTTGTGCGCCCGTCATGTAAATCAGTGAACGTCACATCAATCAAAGCAGTCATATTGTCATGTGTCAATATACCTGCAAAATGGTGGTATTTTTGGCGCGCTGTGATTTCTTCATCAAGTATAATAGTTCTTTTACCTTCTTGATAAACATGCCGCGCCTTCGCGCCCACTTGCCCCTGAATGCCGCTAATTGTTTCAAAACTTTTGAATCCCGTTAGCCATTTGCCCATATTATCGGGATTGTCAAAAAAATTCCAAACCGCCACAACGGGCTTGTTGATAATGAGTGAAGTCGTTATTTTCATAGTCGCTAATTTAATAAGATTATTAATATTGGTTTTCCCTATAAAATTGGTACTTTCGTAAAGCTAATAGGTCTTGTCTTAGTTTCAAGGTGTCAGACGCTTCCAAAGCGTTTGACACCTACTTGACCCACTGACTTTATGAAAGTATCATAAAATTAAAGAAAAAAAATGGGAAAATGTATTATTCTACTTGTTTTTTGAAAACAAGTATGCCTATTGAATGATTTTTGTGAAAAGTGTGGCAAATACCGCGTCAAATACTAAGGGGGGGAATTTATTCTGCCAATTTTTACTATTTTTACCGCTCGAATGACAAACCTTTAATCGCGGCTGTTGTTTAAAACTAATAAAATTGAGATAGTTATATGATGCTAATAGATAGCGAGACGCTTTCCAGAATGACCACTGATAAAGGTCAAAATTTGATGGACATATCGATGCAAAAACCCGCTATGCTGATATTCCTACGCCATTTTGGGTGTAATTTTTGCCGTGAGGCAATGGCAGATTTAGGCAAACTGAGACCAAGCCTTATCAAACAGAATATTGAGTTGGTATTGGTGCATATGGGCGAAAATGCAATTGCAGAAGAATATTTTAAAAAATTCAACCTCGCAGGTGTATCGCACATCAGTGATATCAATTGTATTTTTTATAAGGCTTTTGGCTTAGTTAAGGGAACTTCTGCCCAGCTTTTTGGGTTTCAATCATGGGTACGTGGCTTTACTACCGTGGCTAAATATGGCTCTGATTTGGGCGAGCAACTCGGCGATAGTTTTCAAATGCCAGGCTCTTTTATGGTCTTTTCAGGCGAAGTGCGCGATAGTTATATCCACAAACGCGCTTCAGATAGACCCGATTATATGAAATTGGCGCATTGCTGCGATTTTGGATAATTTTAAAGAATAAATATAGGAACACGGATTGGGCGAATATAGCGAATTTGAACGGATTTTTCTGAGAAACCCGTGCAAATTCACTATATTCGTCCAATCCGTGTTCCTATCGAAACATCACTTTTCTGTATGAAAACCGAACATCTCAAAATAATTTTCTACAAAAAATTCTCTAAGTTCACGGATGATAGCGCGTTTATCAACGAGACATTCGAGGAATTGGCAAAATGTTACCAATCAAGGGAACGATATTACCACGATCTAACGCATATCGTCAATTTACAGAAATTGTATGAAGAATATAAGCCGTCTTTGATGGATACTGATGTCGTCTTTTTCGCTATTTGGTTTCACGATGCCGTTTTTAATACCTGGAAAAAAGACAATGAAGAAAAAAGTGCCGAGATGGCAAAAGATATTTTATCTAAAACCAATTTCTCTCCCGAACGTTTACAAAAAGTCGTGGATTATATATTAGCAACCAAAACCCACGAGACCAACGGCGATGATGATTTGAGTTACTTCCTCGATTTCGATATGTCCATTTTAGGGTCAGAAGAAACGATTTATGATATATACACCAAGCAAATCAGCGATGAATACAGCTTTTATCCTACATTCCTATATAATCGCGGACGTAGAAAAGTATTAGAAAGCTTTTTAGAAAAAACAAGTATTTATAACACGCCTACTTTTAAGAACTTGTTGGAACAGTCGGCGCGTGCTAATATTCAAAGAGAGTTAGAAAATCTTTAGTTAGTTGATAGTTGATAGTTGATAGTTGATAGTTGATAGTTTAATAACTGTTTTAAAATCAACATATTACCAATTATCAATCATTCAATATCGGCAATTCAGTGCTCGGGCAAAAAAGGTATTTGTGCATTGTTTTACACATCGGAAGGGCGATTTCAATCGCCCTTCCGATGTCACCATAATGTACCAACACTTTCTTACCCATATAAAGAATTGCTATCATACTATTGCATAAAGAACAAAGTAAATGGGAGTATTTCCCATTTCCAGAAATGATATTTCTTAAGAGAAAATATTATTAAAAGAACTTAAAATCATTCAAAAAATGCTTGTTTCTCGTTTTTTTACCCCTCTTTACTTCGTTCTTCATGCACTATATGCTTCATACTTTATACCTCATACTTCAAAATAAAATCACTATGCCAAACTTCGGATACCGTTTTTCAGAATTTACCCCAAAATTGGGCGATGGAACACCTTTTGAACGCTTGTTCAAGCTGTTTCAAGAA
>JAYVKQ010000659.1:0-2435 GCA_043768285.1 Saprospiraceae bacterium
TGATTTTTGTCATCCAAAAACCCTTTAAAAACAGGGTTTATTGGGGCTTAAAATCGTTTACAAGAGCATTTAATTTTGTAAATCACCATACGGACTATGAAGTATGTTGTTAGAAAGATTATCACAACTTTATGCTTGAATTTAACTAATTGATTTTCAGTTGGTTATGATGCCAAACGCTTCGTATTCATCTACTTTGGACAGCCTACCTAACGGGGCTTTTCAACCCATTATTCGTCATTCCCTACTCATTCATCCGCATCACCATAATTCCCGTCAAGCGATTGAGCTTATTCAAATATTCATACATCGGTTCTTTCGTAATCGTCACGTAGCCCAATTGCGTAGAGGCGTGCATCATATGCGCCCTGCCTTCTTGAAACAAAACGAAGCCACAATGCGCAATATCCATGCCCTCGCGCGCATTCGTGATGGCAATAACATCCCCGTTTTTCAATTGACTTTCAATGCTTTGCACATTCGTTTCGGATATATACCAGTGCGGGCGTTCCGATATTTCAATTTCCTTAGCACGGACACGGGCGAAGGTCGTAGGGTCAGCCATATTGCCATAAAACGTATCGCGTTTTTGCGACATATAGTTGATGTCTTTAAAATATTGCTCGCCACCTATCTCTTTGGATATGTCTTTCAGCAAACCCCGTTTTTCGTTTTCGTATATCCAATCAGAAAAATAATGTAGCCTATCTGCGTAGCCAATTACGCCATTGCGATACCGCATTTGTCTGATATTATTTCTAAACAAATTATAGGAAGGTACTTTGGCGCGATGGGCTTGGGCTACACCTATAACAGTTTCTACAAAACCCACGCAATCCATCAAATCCAATGAAACAGCAAGATATTCTCTTGACATCGGTTGCAATTCAACTTCTCGTGGGTCAATGCGCGCAAACTCGGCATCGGTGATAAAATGCGGGGCGCGTGTGCCCATAAAACTCAGAGCAACCTGCACAATTTCTTCTGCCATTGTGGGTACTTTGGGTAGTTCCATTTTGTCTTGAAAAATATACTCTTGGTCGCTCATTTGGCGCACTGGTTTCTTTTTGGGTTTGCTGTTTTGCCCAAAAGAAACGAGGTGAATACAGATTAAAAAGAGGGTAAGTAGTGAACGTTGCATTGTTTTTATTGAAAAAATTATAGAAAAATACTGAGGGGGTATTCTGCATATAAACATTGTGGTGGCATCCGAAGGGCGATTGAAATCGCCCGCTATTGATAGATTTTTGTGGTCAAAATCAATAGCGGGAGATTTCAATCGCCCTTCGGAAATGAAAATTAATGAACAAATACTTTTTTGCTCATAAGCGGAATTGCTGAAATACTGAGGGGGTATCATTATAACTAATTGATTATCAAACTTTCCAAGAGTTTCAAACTCTTGGAAAGTTGTACTACGCCCAATAATTATAACCCCTTACTTTTTATCAATCGAACCACTACCCGTCACGCGCGATTTGACAATCGCATCGCCCGAATATTGAATATCTCCACTGCCAGTAACCAAAGCATCTAACGCAGCATCTGCATGGCAATAGATGTTGCCAGAGCCAGTAATTTCTGCCTTGACAGTCTTCGCTTTCACGTTTTTCATATCAATATTGCCACTTCCAGTAATGGCATATGTAGCCTTTTCAGCTGTACCAGACAAGACAATTGAACCACTGCCGCCCAAATTAGCGGTCAATTGCGTATATCCACCTTCTTTGAGTTCAATTCGACCGCTACCCGATAAATCAATGTCTAATCCCGCGTTTGATATAGCATTGTCAGCACTCATATCACCACTACCCGATAAATCAATCGTTTCGATAGTGGGAGCTTCAACATAAATATTAAGTTTATCGTAATGGATATTCCCAATATTGTTTTTAAAACGAATTTTTAAAACGCCATTGTCGTTCACCGTTTCAAGCAACTCTGCAATGTTTTTATGGGTTTCGACGACTACACTAAACGTATTGCTTTTTTTCAAAAAAACAGTACCTGTACTCATTAAATTAACGCCCTTGAAATCTTTAACGTCCCGCGTTTCTTTTTCAACAGAGCCAGTGCCTTTTACACCGCCCGAAATCATTTGGTCGCACGCTACTAAAAGCGTTGCAAAAATACATAATACGACCCAAGTGTTGTTTTTCATGATTGTTAGATATTTTACTATTTGCCCCTAACCCTGCCCCAGAGGGGATAAATAGTCATGTTAATAAATAGATTTTTTCATTTGATAGTGTTAATGTTATAAAGGTTACAGAACAAAGTAACTTAGTCCAATTGTACCGAAGAATTCATGTCGTGCGCAATAGAGTTTGACAACAAAAAAGTGCAATAAAGTCTGATAACGTTCACAGCACCGTTAGGTGCGAAATATGGGTAATACGGCTCAGTCTCCTTTTTTTAGAAGCCCCAGAGGGGTG
>JAYVKQ010000660.1:0-9721 GCA_043768285.1 Saprospiraceae bacterium
AAAAGACATCAATATACTACGCCAATGGATTGATGAAGGGGCAAATTGGGGCAACCATTGGGCATACCAACCCCTCAGTATTGTAGATGTGCCGAAGCCAAAAGGGTGGTTATTTGGGCTTTTTCCAGCACCTAAAATTGATTGGGTCAAAAATGATATTGATTATTTTATTTATGATAAACTGAAAACTCAAAACATTACCCCCTCAATAGAAGCCGATAAAGAAACCCTTTTGCGCCGTGTGAGTTTGGATATTTTGGGTATGCCCGTTTCGGATAGCGTTCGGCAGTGGTATCTTAGCACCCCCTCAGTATCTTACGAGACTTTGGTGGATACTTTGCTCGCTTCTAAGCATTTTGGGGAACGTTGGGCTGCCATGTGGCTCGATTTGGCGCGCTATGCCGATACCAAAGGCTATGAACGCGATGATAGGCGCAATATATGGCGGTATCGAGATTGGCTGATTAAGGCATTTAATGCGGATATGCCGTACAATCAATTTTTGACAGAACAAATTGCTGGCGATTTGCTACCCAACCCAACTGATGACCAATTGATTGCCACAGCTTTTCATCGTAATACCATGACGAATGATGAAGGCGGTACGGATAACGAGGAATTTAGAACATCCGCCGTGCTTGACCGTGTGAATACGACTTGGGAAACCATTATGGGGACAACTTTTGCCTGTACGCAATGCCACGGACATCCCTATGAGCCGTTTAGACACAACGAATACTACCAATTTGTCGCTTTTTTCAACAATACCCGCGATAATGATACCTACGAAGACTATCCATTATTAAGGCATTTTTCTAATAAAGATAGTCTTGATTATGTAAAATTTCACGGTTGGGCGCAAGGCAATTTACCTGCTGACAAAGCTAAAGACATTATTAATTTTGTGAAAACTTGGCAGCCAACCCGCTATTCTCTTGAAGTAGATAGTTTGCAAAACGCGGCTCTTTATGATACAAAATGGCTTGGTTTGCGCCAAAACGGTACGTGCCGCTTGCAAAATGTAGCTCTTGATAATAAGTCACAATTACTAATGCGTTATACTTCAAAAACAACTGGGGGTATTTTAAATATTCATTTAGATAGTTTGAATGGTGCAGTTTTAGCCTCTATAAAAGTAGATACACAAGGTAAAAATAAAATTAAAGCCTTTGATATTCAACCTATTAGTGGTACGCATGATTTATTTTTTAAATATAAAAATCCTAACTTAAAAAAGCCAGACGAGGCAGGGATAATGTTCGATTGGTTCAGTTTTAAAGAGCCTTTTCCGAAGCAAAATACAAGAGATAATGAAGGCGAAAAACTATATTGGTCGTTACTCAATGCCAATACATCGGGAACGCCTATTATGATTGAAAATACAGATTTTAAACGCAATACCCATGTTTTTGAACGCGGTAATTGGTTGGTAAAAGCCGAAAAAGTAGAACCCAAAGTGCCTAATGCGTTCCCTCAAATGCGGGCAACTATGCCCAAAAATCGTCTTGGTTTGGCGCAGTGGATGACGGATAAACAAAACCCGTTGGTCGCAAGAGTAGCGGTCAATCGGTTTTGGGAACAGCTTTTTGGCGTAGGTTTGGTCGAGACTTTGGAGGATTTTGGGTCTCAGGGTTTTGCCCCGACGCATCCCGAATTGCTGGATTATTTAGCGTATTCCTTAATGAATGAGTGCAATTGGAGCGTAAAAAAACTGTTAAAAAAAATAGTGCTATCTGCCACGTATAGGCAATCCGCACAAGCATCCTCTCCCCATTTAGCCCTCGACCCGAACAATAAATACTATGGCAGATACAGCCGCGTGCGCCTATCCGCCGAGCAAGTGCGCGACCAAGCCTTGCGAGTTAGTGGCGTTTTATGCGATAAAATGTACGGTGCGAGTGTAATGCCTTATCAGCCATACGGCTTGTGGGAGTCGCCGTGGAATGGGCAAACGTGGAAACAAAGCAACGGTGAAGACCAATACCGCCGCGCATTATATACGTATTGGAAGCGTAGTAGTCCGTATCCTTCTATGCTCACCTTCGATGGGGTCGTGCGCGAAGTTTGTTCTGCCAGAAGGGTGCGCACCAACACACCTTTGCAAGCCTTAGTGACCATGAACGACTCCGCCTACGTTGATATGGCGCGTATTGCCGCCTTCAAATTAACGGATAATGCCCAATTGACAGACGCTGTTCAGAAAATTAGCCACATATACAATAAAGCTATTGGGAAAAATATATCATCTCAAAAGTTAGAAAGCCTAACAAAATTATATCAAACTGCCTTGCTGCAATTCAAAAAAGACCCTAAAAAGGCGCACGAAATGCTTGGCAGAAGTGAAAAATATAAAGAACCCGAAGTGGCAGCTTTGGTAGTCGTGAACAATGCTATTTTTAATTTAGATGAATTTGTAACCAAATATTAAAACTTTATGCGAATGCTTTGTAAATGCTAATAATCAATACAAGTGTCGAGGTGATTTTGTATCATCTCGACACTTGTATTTTTTATACCCCCCTCAGTATTTTGGCAAAACGGATTAAAATATTTTACTATTTTATTACGGGATATTGTTATTTCAAAAAAAAGGATTAGTTTTTGATTTATAAAAAATTATATATGTTAAATATGCCAAATATGGTAATTTTCTGTATTAATTTTGCGTTCAGTTTTCTTTTTCACCATCAGCTACTACAAACAAAACAATCAAGTCAAATGAAAAAATTATCACTACTCTTTGCTTTTTTGACGACAATCGGCTGCCTAAATGCTCAACTTGAAGCTGGCTTATTTGGCGGCACTACTTTTTATAACGGCGACATCAGCGTAAAACCTGCCACAGTTTTGAAACAAATGACACCCGCTATTGGTGCATTTGCGCGGTACAATATCAATGAATCTTTCGCC
Organism: Saprospiraceae bacterium; assembly: GCA_043768285.1. Taxonomy (GTDB): domain Bacteria; phylum Bacteroidota; class Bacteroidia; order Chitinophagales; family Saprospiraceae; genus JAAFJT01. The sequence goes on from JAYVKQ010000660.1 coordinate 2,911, forward strand.
GTAAGAGTTCAAGGCTATCGCGGTACATTGTATGCTGATGAAAAGGTTTTTCCTTCTTCAAGCTTTCGCTTATCGCGTGGATTTAGTTTCAAATCGCCTACCACCGAAATAAGTGCACAAGGCGAATGGCATTTTCTAAACATTGATAATGGATTTACAATTACTGATAGCGACCCTTTTATAAGCATATACGCTTCGGCAGGTTTGGGCGTGGCTATGTTTAATCCACGGACAGTTTATAACGAACCAAATCCCGTTTTCGATGATGTATCGGCTGATAAAAATGCACGATATTCTAAAACGACACCCGTTATCCCTTTCGGTATGGGCATAAAAATGCGCGTGGGCGAATCGCTTAGAGTAAGCCTTGAAGGTGGTGGCAGACAAACTTTTACGGACTATCTGGATGGTATCAGCAAACTGTCTGCTAAAAAATCTTTGGACTATTATTTCTATACAGGCTTAACGCTTTCTTGGGAGTTCACAGGTGGTGGCGGTTCTGGTAGTAGTGGTGGCGGCGGACGCAGAGGGATTTTCAGCGGCGGTGGCGGTGGCGGCGGCAACTGGGGAAAAACAGGTAAAAAAGCGGGTTGCCCTACATTCTAATATGTATTTAAAATATAAAAAAACCTTACAAGTTGCGTCAGCCTGTAAGGTTTTTTTATGCCTAAAATGTTCGCCCAATCAATTGTGAAAAACTATGAGAAGTTTCATTTTGATTAAAAAGTAGTTTACATTTTCAGGCAAAATCAATGAATTGTAAACGGTTAAATGTAACATATCAAAATTATTAAAAAAATTATTCCCCAACACCCCCTCAGTATTTTGAAGTTTTGTAAGTTTGTTCCATTGCATTTCATAATCAAAATCAAGTATATATGAAAAGGAGAGATTTTCTGCAAAAAAGCGCAGCTGCGGCTGGTAGTTTTATGATAGTCCCACGTCATGTATTGGGCAAAGGTTTCACACCACCGAGTGACCAGTTGAATATCGCAGGTATTGGTGGTGGCGGCAAAGGTGATGTGGACATTACGTGTAGTTGGAACAATGGCAAAAACAATATAGCCGCTATCTGTGATGTGGATTGGACAAAATCAAAACGCATGATGGAAAAATTTCCAAATGCCAAACGCTACCGCGATTTCCGCGAAATGCTCGATAAGGAAAAAGATATTGATGCCGTTACGATTACTACGCCAGACCATACGCACGCGGTCATAGCTGTGGCGGCGATGCAACTCGGCAAACACGTATATGTGCAAAAGCCTTTGACACATAATATATTTGAAACGCGCACGCTGACCGAAATGGCGCGCACAAACAAAATTGTAACCCAAATGGGCAATCAAGGCGCATCGAGCGAAGCCGTTAAGTTTTTGAGTACCAATTGGTTCGATAAAGGTTTGATTGGCAAAGTGCATACTGTTCATGTGTGGACTAACCGCCCCGTCTGGCCCCAAGGCGCAGCCGTACCAACTGACAAACCCACGCCACCCAAAGATATAGATTGGGAAAACTGGATTGGTCCCGCCCCGATGGTGGATTTTCACCCCGCTTATCATCCTTTCAAATGGCGTGGATGGTGGTCATTCGGTACAGGTGCGTTGGGCGATATGGGTTGCCATTTGATTGACCCGCCTTTCCGCGTATTGGGATTGGGTTATCCGACAGAAGTAGAAGCGAGTGCAGGTAGCGTGTTTTTGAAAGATTGGACACCAGAATATTTACCCGATAGTTGTCCTCCATCTTCAACAGTGACGATGAAATTCCCTAAATCGGCTAAAAACAAATCGGAAGTCACCCTCTCTTGGTCTGATGGTGGTATTCGCCCTGCGCGACACCCGATTATCCCCGCCGATGATATGATTGGTAACGACAGTGGCGGTGTCATAATGATTGGCACGAAGGGCGTTATTACTTGCGGTTTGTTCGGCTGGTTTGGCAAACTATACAAATATAATGGTGATAAGATGGAAATGTCCGCCAATTTAATCAATACGGAACTGAGTAGAAATGATTTTGAACACCAAGCTAAATGGGCAGATGCTTGTAAAGCGGGTTTCAATAGTGCCGAACACAAGGCTTTGACTTCCTCATTTGATTACTCAGGTCCATTGACTGAAACAGTGATTATGGGCAATATTGCCCTGCGCAGTTTGAATATTCGGACTGCCAAAAAAGGTGGTGGCTACGACTACTCAGGGCAGAAAAAACTATTATGGGACGGCATCAACATGAAAATTACTAACTTTGAACCCGCCAATCAATTTGTGAAACGGGAATATCGAAATGGATGGAAATTGGTGTAATAAGTATCAAAAAACTAATAACAAAATATGGAAATTCTACATATCAGTGCAGAATGTTACCCCGCAGCGAAAGCGGGCGGCTTGGGTGACGTGGTGGGCGCATTGCCCAAATACCTCAACAAAGTGGGTGAGGATACGGCTGTGATTATGCCAAAACACAGTACCAAATGGCTCAACGCGCAAGAATACCGCGAAATTATACGCGGCACGGTGCGATTGGGAACGTCATACGCGCAATACAGCGTGGAAGAGTGTTTGAACAAAACACTCGGCTTTGACCTCTATGTGGTCAATGCGCCGCATTATTTTGATAGGTCAAACCTCTATACTGACGAGCGCGGTGTCGGTTTCAATGATGATGTGGAGCGTTGGCTTACGTTTCAGCAAGCTGTGCTGCATTGGGTAATGGGTATGATAGACAAGCCCCAAGTGCTACATTGCCATGATTATCACACAGGTTTGATACCCTTTATGCTCAAATGCTGCCCCGAATACAGTATTTTAGAAGATATGCCAACTGTTTTCACTATCCATAACGGCGAATATCAAGGGGCATTTAGTTGGCAAAAAATGCACTTATTACCGTTTTTTATTCAAGAAACGTCGGGTTTGTTGGATTGGAATGGGACGATCAACCCGATGGCTTGTGCCGTTAAATGTTGTAGCAAATTGACCACTGTGTCGCCAAGTTATATGGAAGAATTGCGCCAAAACTCGGGCGGTTTAGAATGGCTGATGAACAATGAAACCCATAAAAGTGGTGGTGTACTAAACGGTATTGACAACCAAGTCTGGAACCCTGCCACAGACCCCATGCTCGACCACAAGTTGGGAAAAGATTTTAAAAAATACAAAGCCGCGAATAAAAAAGCCATTTGTGAAAAATTCGGTATCCGCAACGATGTACCCGTTTTTACCTTTATTGGGCGCATTGTGGGCGAAAAAGGGGCAGATTTGCTACCGAGTGCTATGAGCCGCATCCTTTTTGAAACCCCAAACGCTGCCTTCATAGTTCTCGGAACAGGCGACCCCTCAGTATCAGATGCCCTGCGGCATATTGCTTACAACTATAACAATAATTGCGGCGTTGCCTTAGAATACAACGAAACCTTAGCGCACCAACTCTATGCGGGCAGCGATTTCCTTTTAATGCCCAGTAGGGTAGAGCCGTGCGGATTGAACCAAATGTACGCCCTCCGTTATGGCACTATCCCTATCGTCCGTGCAGTAGGCGGCTTAAAAGATACGGTTGTAGATTACGCTTCGCCACAAGGCGGACAAGGCATATGCTTCACACACGTTTCGGTGGATGATTGTGTCCATGCCATACACCGCGCCTTGCGCCTATATTGGGATACCCCCCCCCTATTTTCAGCCTTACAGCAGCATATCACGACAATTGACCACTCATGGGAGCAATCGGCGTTGGCATATGCGGGGATATATGGGGATATTGGTGGGTAGAAAAAACGCTTTGCTGATGTTTTTCATTTGGCAAAGCCTTTTACTTTTGAAAAAAAGGATTAACTTTGTTTAAAATCAATATCAATGACCGCAGTAGCCATAAAAGAAAAAAATCCAAAATCACTGGATATTCCATCAATTCTTATCTATGAAGAATTGAATGGGCGCAAACTATATAGAAAAGGTTATAAAAACTATTTGAACAAAACCAAAACGATTGAAGAAATTATGGGTTCAAGCAGCTTACAAGGGGCTATTATCAGCGTGTTATTGAGTTATTTATTCAGAAATGTTGAAGACGAAGGGTATGAAATCATGACTAACGAAGCAGGACTTCATGTGACTTTAGGTGTAAATCTTTCTTCTGACATCATTTTATATAAAAGAGAAGACTTTTTGAATTATCGACTTGACGAACATTATTTCAATGTTGCGCCCAAAATAGTTATCGAAGTAGATATAAAAATAGAGTTGGAAGAGCAAAATGCTTTAGAGTATGTCAATGAAAAGACCAAAACCCTTTTAGATTTTGGCGTAGAACACGTCATTTGGTTTTTCTCAAAAGATAAAACTGTTTTTTTTGCCCGCCCTAATCAAGATTGGCTCATTCGCAATTGGACAAAGGATTTTGAACTCCTGCCTGACCATATATTGAATGTCCAAAAGATGATTGAAGCGAAAGGATATAAAATTTGATACCCCTCAGTATTGTCCACATAAAAAATGCTTCGGCGAACCTTTTTGGCTTGCCGAAGCGTTTTTGTTTGATTAAAACTTGAAAATGAATACTACAAAATGCTATATTTGCATAAGGAAACATCACTATTTACTAAAACTACAAAAACGAAACTATCTATGGAAAGATATATAAATGTCAATAGATTGGTCAATAGATTGGTCAATAGATTAACTGACAATGAGGCTCTTAGAACCTATTACACGCTTATATTGATGGCAGAAACAAACGAGGCTAAAGAATTGATAGACAATCAGTTCTGGCAAAAATTTGATGCCTTGAATGAGGATGCTAAGACGCAAATACGTTTGGCATTTCAGCAAGCAGAACGCAATCTATTAGCCGAAACGCAAATATTAAGACAAGAAGTTGACAATATTAAAACGGCTACCTATACATTAGGTGAGGCGGCTTGATTTTGATACCCCCTCAGTATTTTCCATATAAAAAATGCTTCGGCGAACCTTTTTGGCTTGCCGAAGCATTTTTGTTTTGATATTACATAGTGCCACATGCTGTTGTCCCGAAAGACTGCGTTGCGCATACGTCCAAAACGCCCTATCGTATATCTAATGCAAAGATAATCTTGATTGTTGAGTTTTCCAAATATTTTGATACCCCCTCAGTATTTTCCACATAAAAATGCTTCGGTGAACCTTTTTGGCTTGCCGAATATTTTTTATTCTAAGTAATAGTTTTATCTTTGTAAAACAAATATTAGGTGAACATTCAATTATAACATATGGAAATACCCAATCCGCCCAAATTTCATTGGCTACCTAAACATCTGAACCATATAACTGAAAATATTGTTTTTAAACAGCGTAACATATCTTTTTTAGCGATTAATCGTTTATTTAGGCAATCAAAAACTCATTTTGTCCGACCTTCACAACTCGGAAATGGTCATTTTGAAGTGGAAGATTTTGTATCTGTTTTACCTAATGACCAATTAAGGACTAAACCAGAAAAGTTGAAAGCGATATTTCGTTGTGATGAATATCAAAATATTATTGTAATAACTGCAATGAGCGAAAATGATAGATACACAATATAGATTAACAAATACAGAAATAGAAGATATATTGCATAATATGTCTCCAGCCGAACTGTGGCAACTCAACGCAGGTGTCGAACCTATTAATACAGATAGAACACCTATTGATGTTGAAAAATCGCAAAAAATCTATGCTATAATGGATTTGACGGATTTGGAATATGAACAAGTGGAAAGGCTTTTAGATAATCCATACAGTGCTACCTTAAGCGATATTCATATCTATTGCAAGGCATTGGATTTGGATATGATTGAATTTATAAAAAAAGCGATGATTTAATACTCCCCTCAGTATTTCCCATATAAAAAATGCTTCGGCGAACCTTTTTGGCTTGCCGAAGCGTTTTTGTTTTTGTACTTTTGCGATTATTAACGCCTAACCGTACCCGTGCCACCGCTCCAAAGCGGTGGCACGGGTTTATGTAAACTTATCTATGAAAATCTACAATACCTCCCAAATTTACCATATTTATAATCGTGGTAATAACAAACAAACCTTATTTTTCAATAGAGAAAACTATATCTATTTCTTACAGAAAGTGAGAACTCATATTCGCCCTCATTGTGAAATATTGAGTTATTGTTTAATGCCCAATCATTTTCATTTCTTGATATATGCAGATGAAAGAACCATACAGCCCGTGCCACCGCTCCAAGCGGTGCCACGGGTACAAGTAGCAACTTCTCAAAATCATAAAACAACATTTTCTGAAGGTTGGCGTATAGCATTGAGTAGCTATACCCAAGCCATTAATAAACAAGAACGAAGAACAGGCTCACTTTTCACACAAAATACTAAAAGCAAGCAAGTCAGTGATGATTGGATGCAATTGGATTATAGACTTTGTTGTTTTTCCTATATTCATCAAAACCCAGTCATATCTCGGTTGGCAGAAAAAGCCGAAGATTGGGAGTTTTCTTCATTTCGAGATTATATGGGTTTGCGTAATGGTACACTTTGTAATATGCCATTGGCTTTCAAGTTATTGGGCTTTGATAAGTCTTATCTTGAAAAACTCCATGCTCAAAAATGGGATGATAAGATAATAAATGGGATATTTTAAAGTGCTGAACCTACCCGTGCCACCGCTTGGAGCGGTGGCACGGGTTTTACGTTTTTCATTTGGCAAAGCCTTTTTTATCGTCAAAATTCCATGTTGAAAAAAGATAAAAAACAATAGTAGATTGTGAGTTTTAGATATGTGAACCCACCCGTGCCACCGCTTGGAGCGGTGGCACGGGTTT
>JAYVKQ010000661.1:0-9132 GCA_043768285.1 Saprospiraceae bacterium
TGATAATCAATGAAATGGTTTCAAAGCATCGGGTACTGAGGGGGTCTGCCCCGAATAGATATATGACTCGCCATCTATTTTCATCCATAAATTGACACCATATGTATTAGGATTGTCATGAATATCTAAATGATAGCTTTGTTGATATATAATATCTAAACGTTTTTTGACATTCACGAGACCGATACCGCCACTGCGTTTGTGTGTTTGGGCGGGTTGTTTATCGGCTTTACTATTCTCGACGTACAAATTAATCTCATTTTTATCAATCATCAAATGAATATGCACAAAACCAGGCGAAATGGCGTTACTTGCACCGTGTTTAAACGAATTTTCAATAAACGCGATAAAAATAAGCGGCGCAACCATCAAATCACCGACCTGCCCCTCCACTGTAAATTGAATGTCCAATTGTTTATGCCGCAGCTTTTCAAGATCTAAATAATTGCGAATATACGCAATTTCTTTACTCAACGGCACTGTTTTTTCGTTACATTCGTAGAGCATATAACGCATCATTTCCGACAATTTTATCACCACTTCGGGTGCTTCGTCACTTTTTTTTAAGGTCAAAGCATATAGGCTGTTGAGTGTATTGAAAAGAAAATGCGGATTGATTTGCGATTTCAAAAAATTGAGTTCCGATTGTATGGTGCGCGTTTCGAGGTCTTGCTTGGTTTGTGCTTGTTTTATCCAATCAGAAGTTATTTTAACGATAGTCGAAATGCCAGCCGTAATCAAAGAGATAAGATAGTAATAGTATTGATTATCAACGAGTTCTGCTTGGTCATCAGGGAAATTATCGAATTTATTAAATAAAATAAAAATCTTGATGGGTGTGATGATAATGGCTAAACCGACCAACAAACCCACATATGTCCAAAATTTATTTTTAACCAAATATTGTGGAATAAGGTATTCACTATTCACGTAATATATCAAAGCATAAAAAGAAATATTGACCAATTCGTTGGATAAAATATGCCAAAAAGAGCCCGCATGACGGTTCATATCAATCAACGCCAACACACACCAGAGCGTAAACCAAAATGCCGCGTGATAAATAACACGCCGCGACAATAGTTTTTTTATATTTTTGATGCTTAAAATCATGTATCCATGTACGATGTTTGATGTACGATGTACGTATTAGGCTACGTCTTATCATTTTGAATAGTTTACAATACTCTTGCAATGTACGTGCGTATCTACGGGTTCACAGCTTTTTTTAGATAAAATAGAGGTAATAGCGGATTAAATTAGATGCTATCAACCATTGATGACACAGATATTACTGATTTTGACTGATTTTTCCCTAATGAAATCATGTTTTCTAATCTGTTTATCAATGTCCTCTGTGGTTTAATTTTAATACAGAAAAATGAAAATAGGCTTTGACGCAAAACGCGCCTTTCAAAACTTCACAGGCTTGGGCAATTATAGCCGCACGCTGATAGAAACGCTTGCTCATTATCATCCCGATAATGAATATCACCTCTTTGCGCCACGCGATACGGACAATCCGCGTTTACATACGCTCAAACGTACCCCCTCAGTATTTTCCCACTTTCCAAGTCGTGTTTTTAAAAAAATAGCCCCTGTTTGGCGTTCATATTTTATAAAAAATGATATTGGAAAAGTGGGTTTGGATATATATCATGGGCTATCGCACGAGCTACCCCTCAGTATGCCCGAGGGCGTGAAGACGGTTGTGACTATTCACGACCTTATCCACGAGCGATACCCCGAATTTTATCCTTTTTTTGATAGAAAAATGTATAGTTTTAAGTTCAAACGGGCGTGTGCGCAAGCGGATTTGGTGGTTGCTATCAGCGAGCAAACCAAGCGAGATATTATTGATTTTTATAAAATACCTGCTGAAAAAATTAAGGTCATATATCAGTCCTGCGATAGGCAATTTTATTTGAATAAGCCACATTACACGCCGCATGATATAGCCGAAAAACGAAAAACCTATTTCCGAAACCCGAAAGCAAAGCATTATATTTTATACGTAGGCTCTATTATTCCGAGAAAAAATCTCTTAAATTTGGTCAAATCGGTAGCTCTTTTAGCGGAAATGGATATTCATTTAATCGTAGTGGGCTACGGCAGTGGGCAATATTTTAACGATATACTAAAGTTGATTGGCGAAAAAGAAATGACCGATTGGGTTAGTTTTTTCTTCAATATGCCGTTTTCAGATTTGCCTTTTTTATATCAGAATGTGATACTTTAGTCTATCCATCTTTATTTGAAGGATTTGGCATTCCGATTATTGAAGCGATGTGGTCGGGTTGCCCTGTGGTCACGTCAGTGGGCAGTTGCTTTCAAGAAGCGGGCGGTGATGCCGCATTTTATATTGACCCTAAAAGTCACTACGACATGGCACACGTTTTACATAATGTATTGAGTAATAAATTTTTACGCGACAAAGCAACAGCGGATGGATATGCCCATGTTGCGCGGTTTCATGAGGAAAAGATTGGGAAAGAATGGATGGATACCTATCGGTCACTGTTGAAATAGATACCCCCTCAGTATTTAATCTTTCACAAAACACAAAACGCTTTCCAACGTTAAAGATAACAATTCAGAATTAACGTATATTTGTCAAAAAAAAGAGATATGCCAAACGGTAATAAAAAACACCAGCAAAGTAAGGAAACCGAACAAAAAGCCCTCGAAATCAACCTTGATGACCGCATATATGGTACTTTCTCCGAAATTGGCGCGGGGCAAGAAGTTGCACGCTATTTTTTTCAAGTCGGTGCGGCGGCGGGAACGATTGCCAAAACCATGTCGGCTTATGATAAGATATATTCGGACGAAATCTACGGCGCAGAACCCAACGGGCGTTACGTGTGTGAAAGCCGTTTGTACAAAATGCTCGACCATGAGTTTCACCTCATGGAAACCCGCTTGAAAATAGAGCGACCCAATACAAATTTCTTTGCTTTTGCGGATACTGTTACAGCTATCAACTATACTAAAACCATCAAGGGAGAAGGCTGGCTGGGCGTGCGTTTTCAGTTAGACCCGAATAGCCGACCCAACGACCTCGTTATCCACGTCAAATTGCTTGATAATGACAACCGCACGCAACAGCAAGCCATTGGCGTTTTGGGTGTCAATTTGATTTATGCCGTTTATCGTTACAAAAATAACGTCGAAGTGCTTTTGCAATCTCTCATGGATAGCCTGCATGGGCGTGTGTCCATTGATATGGTACGTTTGAGTGGTCCTGACTTTACCCATATTGACAACCGTCTATTGAGCCTTTGGTTGATAAAACACAAGATAAGTGATGTGGCAGCTTTCGCCCCTGATAAGCGCAATGTGCATATATCTGAATTTTTATACAAGAAAAATGTATTGGTCGTGCGCGGTAGTTTTCGTCCTTTGACCCTCGTAAATGAGGATATGATATACGCAAGTTGGGATCAATTTAGAAAAGAAAAAGATATAGACTCTAAAAAATGCGTCTTACTGACCGAAATCACCTTAGACAATCTTCTACTCGAAGGGGACCTCGATGAACAGGATTTCCTTGACCGCGCCGATTTGCTATGCGCTTTGGGGCAAACCGTTTTGATAACCAATTGTGAGCAGCACCAACGGTTGATTAATTATTTATCCGATTTCAAGCCGCCTAAAATTGGTTTGGTAGTGGGCGTAAAACAGCTTTTGGATACCATCAATGAAAAATATTATAATAATTTGGATGGTCGTTTATTGACGGCATTTGGGGAATTATTTACGCGAAATGTTACTGTTTATGTCTATCCCATCATGCAAGAAGGGGCAAATGAAACGATGAACGCCGAGAATATGCCCGTGCCAGATGGTGTTAAATTCCTGTATCGGCACTTGTTAGATAGCCAGCATATTATTGATATTCAAGGCTATCACCGCGAATATTTGCATATTTACTCCAAACAAGTCTTGAAAATGATTAAACACGATGAAGAAGGTTGGGAAGCAATGGTTCCCGAAAAAGTAGCCAAACTCATCAAAGAGAAATTCATATTTGGTTTGCCTGCGCAATCGCTCTCGTTTGAATATTGAGTGTGATAGGTGAATGTTCTTAAATTAAAACGGTGGCACGGCTTTATAGAAGCTGTGCCACCGTTATTTGAGCCGTTTTCGTAACAGGATGGCTTGATTTTCGTTATATAAATGGACAAAGCCATTAAGGGACGAGAAAAAAAATAAACTACCCATCTTAATAATTCTATTTCCTTTACTCTGCGTTGAATTGATTTTAAATAATCCATTATTTCTCAATCAATTCGCCTTGATTAAAGAAAATATAATCATCAATATGGATAGTTTATTTTTTTCTCGTCCCTAAATATTAAAACGATATACCCATGCACACACGCCTGTATTTGACATTTATCTTGTTGAGTATTACCTCCCTTTCCCTACTCGCCCAAGCTGATTTTCACCACGCTGCGACTATTCCCTTACAAACTGTATGGAAAAAGGGCGAAACCTACACCTATGAGCTTGAAAAAGGGGCTATCCAATATTGGGACAATCAAGAAATGAACCATGCACAAGCACGCCAAAACGTGTCACTGACAGTATTAGATGTCCACGAAAAAGGCTTTGTGATGCTGGCTACCTATAACTCTGCGGCATATTTCATACCTGATAATCTAAAAGCCATCAAAGGTTTTTCTGAATTGATAGAAAAATATAAAGACATCAAAGTACAATATGCTATTGCGCCAACGGGCCCCTTTTTGGGTATTTTGAATGGACGTGATGTGCAGCAAATATTGGTAGATATAATTGATGCAGCGGAATGTGCTTACGAAAAAAATGATATGGCATTAACTGTGCTATCTAATATGCGATGCCAAATGACAACTGAGGCGTATATCACCGAAAATTATTGCCAAGAGTTGCGCCTTTTGCACCAGTTTTATGGCAAAGAATATAAGGCGAACAACTATCAAGAATACGATACCGAACTTGCCAACCTCCTCGAACCCAATGGCAAACCTATACCTGCCAAAGCCTCATTCAAAGCAGATTGGTTTGAAGATAAATATTGTGCTATCGAGCATACATTATTGCCCGACGAACCAACTATGAAAAAATTGACTTTTGACTATTTCAAAAAAATGAGTGGTGGTGCGATGCAGGTCGAAAATACTGAGGGGGTAGCTTTGAAGGTAAATGATGAAGGTAAATATCTCTATCATCAAAGGTCGGGTTGGTTGATAGAGTTATATAAAAAGCGTACTATTGAATTAGAAAGTGAGAAAAAAGTAGAGTATATTAGGATGTATATGGTTGAAAAAGGAACATTTTAATCAACTATGGCATGGCTGAATAGTCTCATTTTTGCATATATCTCAATATAGCCGTGCCGCTCTTTTAACAACAATATCCACATTTTAATTTTACATATAAGTTAATGGCATCAATATAAAATGTTAATCTATTTCAAAAGGTGCCTAAAAATTTTAAAAGGTGAAAAAAAAAGGTGACTTTTGTTTTATTAATGCGTAAATATTTGACTATTAGTATTTTATGAATATTAATTCCCTTTTTTATTATTAGGAAATATAAAAAACTAATGTAGATTTGCGCGTTTTTTACTTGCATATAAAAATATATGCCCATCCCGTGAGCGACCAAACTTATTAAGAAAAACAACCACTATGTCAATTAGAACATTCGGTCTCATAGCCTTATTTGCTCTGGGATTACACGCTTGCCTTGTCGCTCAAAATTCCGCGTGGTCGGGTTACATATCTTATTTCGATGCTGGTGGCACTTTACGCCGCGAAGCCAATTTGCCGATGTGCAACTACGTCAAAAACGGTGTGATGCGCATTGACCCACCCACTAATTTGCGGACAGCATATTATACCAATTTTGATTTCAATGCACCCATCTGCGTTGATGATAATTTCACCTATGAGGTACGCGCCAGAAACGGTATATTGGTGAATGGTATTGATGCCTATGATATGATTTTAGATTTGAAAACACCCGCAGGGCAAACGGGTATTACCATTATGGGTGCAGCATGGGCGCAACAATGGACAAATATCGTTACGGGTGGCGAAACCATTTTGAGTAATTCGCCCAATTTGGTCGTTAATTATGCCGATTGGGTTATTTTTAAAATGACTTTTCAGAATAAAGTTGTTTCGTGTTATGCCAATGACAAATTGATTTTTACGAAACCTTACACGGGCAATGTCTGCAATATGAACGGCTTTTTTATGCGTTTCAAAGGCTCGGCTGCCATTGATTGGATACGTGTGACCAACGACGATGATAAAACGGTTGTTTACGCCGATGAGTTTGGTAACTGTGCAAACCTTTCAAAACCAATAGATTGCACCAATATAGTGACGGCAAATGCCAACACCCCTTGCGAAGGCGATGCCCTTCAATTGACGACGACTACCCGCGCTCAAAAATACGATTGGACTGGACCTAATGGCTTTAAAGCCACATCAAAAGAACCGATCATTCCAAAAACCAGTACACTCGCGGCAGGCGTTTACACGCTCAATGCGCAGTTAAATGCCTGCCAAACCCTCACAAAAACAATCAATGTTGCAGTTAACCCTACGCCTGTTGTGAATTTTGGCAGCGATACTGCCATTTGTAGTGGTCAAGCTTTTAATTTAGATGCCAAAAATGCGGGTAGCACGTATAAGTGGAACAATGCAACAACCAACCGTCTTTTGGCTATAAAAAACAGTGGCATATATAGCGTAACTGTTACATCTTCAATGGGTTGTAAGGCTGCGGATACAGTCAAAATTGATATACCAAGCACCCCCGTTGTAGCCAATATTATCATCAAAAAGCCCTCTTGTTATGGCAAATGTGATGGCGAGGTATCCGCTAATCCGAATGGTGGTTTTGGTGCCCCTTTTACATATCGTTGGTCTGGTGGGCGTGTTACGCCTACTGTTGTCAGCCGTTGCGTAGGGGATATTAACGTAACAATTACCGATGCAAAAGGCTGTAAAATCGAGACCGTTGCCACTGTTGGGCAACCTTCTAAAATAGAAGTGACGGCTTGGGCTGATACCATATATAATGGTTATGCCGTACGGTGTGCCAATACACAAGACGGTCAAGCGCAAGTAAAACCTTCGGGTGGCGCGGGCAATTATACCGTTGTGTGGCAAACCAATCCGTTGCAAACCGACAGAACAGCTACAGGTTTGAAGGCAGATACAACCTATAAAGTATTTGTTTTTGATAAAAATGGTTGTGGCGACTCTACTACTATAGAATTGACAGCACCTCCCGCTTTGAAAGCGGAATTTAGCGTCAGAGCACCCAAATGTTTTGGTGACAAAAATGGTGAAATAACTTTGAGTAACGTCAAAGGTGGCGTTGCGCCTTACACTTTGGTATCAGGCGAAAGGCGTTTTGCGTATGATAGCACCAAGCCAATGAAGCTAACCAATCTTGAAAGTGGTACGTATTCCGTGATGGCGAGCGATGCAAACGGCTGTACGCAACCGCAAACGCTTCGGGTACTTGACCCGCCGAAACTGACATTGGTTTCGACGGCTGATACGCTCATACACTTCGGTGATGAAATCGTGCTATATGCCAATGTGGCATACCCCTCAGTATTAGGCGATATAAAATGGACTTCTTCGCGCGACTCGGTAGGGTTAGACTGCGCCAATTGCCCAACTACCAAAGTCAGTCCTCGTTTGACCACTTTTTTCAGAGTTGTAGCAAGAGACACTTTTGGTTGTGAGACGAAAAAAGAAATATTAATAAAAGTAGATAAACTGCGTAAGATATTTGTACCCACCGCATTTTCACCCAATGAAGACGGCATTAACGACTATCTAATGGTTAATTCGGGGCGAGGTACAAGGAAAATATTGACTTTTTCCATCTTCAACCGTTGGGGTTCGATGGTGCATCAACTTAAAAATATTGTACCCAATGACGATATGATGAGTTGGGACGGCAAATTTAGAGGCAGCGAATTGCCTTCTGATATTTACATCTGGTTTATTGAAGTAGAATTTGAAGATGGTGAAAAAGAGATTTTTAAAGGCGATGTGTCTTTAGTACGATAGGATTGATAAACCGAATAGATAAAGAAACAAAGGTGGTTTAGGAAACTGATTTTTAATTTTTTGTAAAAAAAATTAAAAATCAGTTTCCTAAACCGCTTCACCCCAATCCGTGTGCCTAATTTCATTGCCCAATTTCACGCTGCAATAAAGTACGCCCATAATCATCATAGAAAAACAAAGTCAATTTCCCATCTGTACCCAACTCAATTTTACCAAAACCTTTGGTGCTGTCGTTATACCATTCTATTCCTTCCCTTTTTTTGACGGGCGCAATTGAGCCGCCATTGCCACATATGACTTGAGTTATATTTTTTTTGATAATCAATTGTTGGTCATGGTCGTGCCCAGATACCCATATCACTTGTGGATAGGGCGCGAGGTGCGCTTCAAATTTTTTGACCAACCGTTTATAATTCGGTTGCGGAGCCATACCGCGTGCTGCCCTATTCATACCCGCCATACCCATGACTTTTAAAGGTGTATAGGTAATTAAAAAACGAAGCGGCTCCAAATGTACAGAATTTGCGCCTGTCAAATAGAGTGGATGATGTGCCACGACGACTATTTTCTGCCCTTTTTGCTGTGCTTCTGATAAGTATTCATCAAATTTTTGAAAAAAGAGTGTTTCCGTTTTCTCTATCGAATCGTCAATCAATTTGACGGGATGCAAAAGTTGCTTGTGTATCCACCAATCGGTATCAATCATAATAAGCATCACGCCATCCAGTTCTATTTTTTCAGGACCTGGCAAACCCGCATATTTGAAATAATGGGCTGCCCCCTCAGTATATTGCCGCATATTTTGCCGCAAATATTGATTGACCACATCACTTTGTCTCTGTACATATTCCAAACCTTTCATTTTGCCCATTTGCCAATCGTGGTTGCCTGGTATCATATACATTTGCCCTCTATGGTTTTTAAGCATATCCAATTGGATAGCCATTTTCCTCATATCTTGTGCGTGGTGCTTATGCCCTTCGGGACGTATGCCTTTTGGATATATATTGTCGCCTAAAAATAAAACGCAACTCGGCGTGTC
>JAYVKQ010000662.1:0-2593 GCA_043768285.1 Saprospiraceae bacterium
ACAGCCTTTAAATCTTCAATTTTTATATCAACTGGAGCAAATTTTTCACCCGATAAAATACGGCTTAAAAGGTGCGGTGTGTAGAATTTTTCAAACAAACTTGCCAACGGAATTCGGTCAATGCCCTTTACAAAATACATTCCCTCTTGCATGTCTTTTGTCCCGTCAAAACGTCCGTCGGGCGTGACAACTGCCCAACCGCTATTGTCGGAATTTGAGTAGAGTGTAGCGGCGAGCGTTCGGGTTTCCAAATCCCAAACGTTTACGAAATTTTCATTGGCATTTGTGAACAAAAAACGCCCATCTTTGGTGACACTCAGGGCTGAAATTTCGGTTTGATGCGCTTTCAACGTTTTCTCCATGTCAAAACGTTGGCTTGCGATATTATAAAAAAATACATTGCCTTTGCCATCGCTAAAAATTAAGTTTTTCTCATCGGGCGTAAAAGTAGCGTATTGAAGATATGATTTTGAAATAGGCATGGGAACAGGGATTTCAGTCATTTTGCCCGTCGCTAATTCTATGAACACGGTGCCACTCGTGCTGCGGACGTATAAATAGGTGTCATTTTCGGAAAATATAAACTTCCTCACCTTTTCGGTGGTGCGTGGCAGGGTAAGCGTTTTGAGAATAGCACCCGTTTTGCTGTCCAAAAGCCAAAATTTATCCTTTTCATAACCCGTTTTATTGTCGGTACTTGCCGCTATCATTGCCCCTTTGCGGCTGAATTGGGCATAATCAATTCCTTCTTTTTTCCACAAAATCTTCTTGGTTTGGACATCTGAAACGACTAAACGCGGCAATTCTGTCAAATTATCATTCAAAATGACACTCGAGTTGACGCAATGCAAAAAGAATTTTTCATCCGCCGAAAGCGACAAAGTAGAAGCCCTTGCTGCGTTGCCAAACCTATCAAAAGGCTTATTTAACCCCGTTTTCACGTCTATTTCACTCAAAAAATTATAGAATTTAGTCGCTTTTTTATTGATGGCTAAATGGTAGGAATTGTATTGCTCAATGGGCAGATTTGCGGGCAAAACTTTCTGCAATTCGCCCGTTAGTAAGTTCCAGTTGACGGCTTTTGTATTTTGTTCAACGACCAGATTATCGCCCACAATTTGTTGATAATCAACGGGATATGGCGCAATGCCCGCTAATTTTGACACAACCGAACCCGTTGCCACATCGTAATAATTGAGTATTTTATTTTTACCAATTAAGACCTGTTTGCCATTGTCCGAAAAGCAAATTGTGCCACGGCTGTATTGGTCGTCGCTCGTTCTTAGGGCGATTGTCCACAGTTCTTTTTGGGTAGCCATGTCAATTAGCACAACCTTATCGGTACAAAAGATGAGTAGTTTTTTACCATCGGGCGAGAAGGCAAATTTATTGATAATCAGCTTGTCGTTGTTAGGGTCGTAATATTTGAAGGTAAAAATGGTTTTGCCCGTTGCGAGTTCCTGCACTTCCACCGCTTCATTATGCCCCGCCGCCAAAAGCTTTCCGTCGTTTGATATTTGGATATATTGAATAGCAGTTTCTCGTGGATAAGGGTTGCCCCAAGTAAAACTACGCAACGTAAACGTTTTTTCTACTTTAAAACTCGTTGAATTCAAGAGATTTAACGTGTCTTGATTCCCTGCCGACGCAATAATTTTGAGCTTATCAGAATAGCAATTTGCGGAATTTATAATTCGACCTATAATACCCTTATACTTTGTAACGACACTACCCCAAGCGAGCAACAAACCTTCATCGCTGTAATAACGGTCTGAATTTCCCCAAAAAAACTTCTCGGATGTTGTATTTTTTTTAACGGGTGAAATGTTTGAAATAGGCCCTTGTGGCAGGATTTTACCATTAAAATCAAGCGTTTGAAAGGCATAGTCCGCCCTTACAATTTCCAAAAATCGTCCATCTTTGCTAAAATCAGCAAAAACAATATCCTTAAAAGATTGCAATTGTTTGCCCGATTGCACATCCCATAAGATGAGTGTTTGGTTCTCTTCAACCGTCAAAGCCGTTCTGCCGTCGGGCGAAATTGCGGATGAAATCACCCGCGTTTGCAAACCTGATTGGATGACAAATTGGGGCTTTTGAGCAAAAATACTGAGGGGGGTGAGAATTAAGAGAATTAGAAATATTTTTTTCATTCTACTTTATTTAAGATATTGATTTTCAATTGTTTATGAATTTTTATATAAAAATACTGAGGGGTTAATTTTTCAATACCCTAACGGAAAATCATTCTCTTACCTATAATTCGATGGATAAATCGGGAATCTATCCAAAGTTGGCATGACCAATTGAGGTGTATTTTGTGCAATCGTCTTGAATGCAAATAGGATTAATAGCGCTGCGATAAAACGTTTTAACATATTGATTTTGAGTTAGTTACATTTTTTTAGTTCAAATACTGAGGGGAGTATCATTCCAATTTAAAGTCAAATAAAACCTTATGCTTTATAAAATTGTAGCGGTAATCATATTCAGTTTTCCATGCGCTTTTATTGATAAAATCAATGATTTCAGCATTAAGATTTTGCAGATTTTTATCCATATTTAATGGTTCATTTTCAGTAATTACGGGTTT
>JAYVKQ010000663.1:0-19851 GCA_043768285.1 Saprospiraceae bacterium
TGAGGTCACCCGTCATTTTGGTATCGAAATAACTGATGGGTAGCCGCATCAGTTTTATCAAAAAATCGCTGACCATTGCCACGTTGATGCGCGTGCCGATATGCAGCAATATTCGATTTTGCACAAAATTGACCGTCAATTGGCTTAAAAAAAGCACTATTTGCCCCGCCAAAATCATGTAAACAAAGCCGATATTTTGGTTTTCGATGCCAATATCCACAATACCCTGGGTCAAAAACGGGGCTATCAACTGAAACACGCTGCCCAACAGCATCCCAATGACCAATTGCCCAATCAACTTTTTGTAGGGATATAGATAAGTCAAAAGGGTCGAAAAACCCAACGCCGACTGAGGGGGTGCTTTGTCCGCCTTAAAAAAATTGGGCGTGGTTTCAAATAGGATTAAAACGCCTTGATTGGTATCGCTCAACCAACTTTTTTCAAAGTCTTTGCGCCGCAGTTTGAATTTTCCCGCGCCCGGGTCAGCTATCCAAACGTGGGTACGAGTGACTTTATACACCACTATAAAATGGTTTTGGTTCCAATGCGCCACGCAAGGCAAAGGGGCATTCATCAAGCAACCATCATTGCTGTTTAGTTCATAGGTCACTTTTACGGACATGGATTTCAGACCAATGGTTTCGGCACCTTCCATAATGCCCTGAGCCGAAACGCCATCCCGACTGATATGGCAAAATTGGCGTAAATAAGGCAACGGATAGAATTTGCCATAGAAGGCAGACACCATCATCAAGCAAGTGGGACCGCAGTCCATTGCGTCGCGTTGTGGGTAAAAGGGGAAGTTAAATGTCATGTTTCTTACGATTGCAAGTGTTTGTTTTGAAATAGGGTTCTAATTTTCATATCTATGGAAACGCTATAAACGGACATTGTGGTGGCATCGGCAGGGCGATTAAAATCGCCCGCTATTGATTTTGACCACGAATACATATCAATAGGGGGCGATTTCAATCGCCCTGCGGGTATGAAAACAAATGCACAAATACCCTTTTCGTCCATATGCGGTATAGCTCCTACACCTATTAAATAAAAATAAAATCTCCGACATTTGGCATAGAAAAGCCTTGTTTTTACAGCAAAAAGCCGTAAATTGTGGGATAAAATTACATAGTAGCTTGATGTAGCTTGATGTAGCTTGATGTGTGTAGTGTGCATAAATGGAGTTGCTTGTTTTGGTTGTTAAATTACGAGACAAAATTAATACTTGCATAAATATGTGCAATACCCTAAACAGAGTATTAACATAAACCGAAAATATTGTACAAATATAAAAACCTTGGGCAACAAAAAAAGGGTGACTACATGAATGGCGGGTTTGAACACATGAATGGTAGGTTTGACTACATAAATGGCAATTTTTGATATAAATTGTATTTTATATTTTTGATTATTAAAACACAATAAACATATAACGTAAAGGGCTTTTGTTATGCACCCCCTCAGTATTTTTTATATATATTTTGTCCAAATCTAATAAATCCGTTAGGATTTGTACGTTTATAGACAATTTTTCAGAAAATGTGAGAAAGCCGTAAGATCCGCACGTTATAAGCGCATTTACGTGCGAATCCTATGGATTCGTTGGCGAAATCAAATTGATTACTTCTATAAACGTACAAATTCTAACGGATTTATTTGGTTTAAACGCATTATTTTGCATCAATATACAACCGTTATATCCCCCTTTATCAAAACAAATTTATTAGGCAAAACCTCCACCTCAGCCCAAAAAACAAACACGTCTTGATTGACTTTTTGTCCTCTGTATGTGCCGTCCCAACCTTGTTCTAAGATATTGGTGAATATATTTTTGGCTTCAAATACCATATCGCCCCAACGGTTGAATATCGCCATGCGTTTGATGGGCAATTCTTCTTTGCTGAATAAAGTAAAATAATTGTTACCGCCTTGCGAATTAGGGTTCATCACATTAGGTGCGAAGACAGGGGGCTGCACATATATCACGATGGTATCGCTCGCCGTACACCCCGCCGAATCGGTCACGGTCAGCGTGACGAATGTTTTTTCAGTCGGTGCTATCACATAATCCAAACAGTTTTTGCAATTGGTGGAATCTTTTGGTAGCCACGTTACGCTGTTTATTTTACGGCTCGCGCTGCCTTGTAAGCGCACAATTTGCCCTTTTTTGACAGCATCGGGTAATGAATCGGGTATAATACGCACAGAAAAACCCGCTGGTTGATTGACTTTTACTTGCAACGGGCGATTGTAACAACCCAACGAATCTTTGACAACTAATTTGTAGGTATTGGCTTTCAAATTTGTAAAAGTGGGCGTTTTTCCAAACGTTTGCCCATTGTTAATGGAGTATTGAAATGGCGGCACACCACCCGCAGGTTTGCCAATAGTGAGCATTCCATCTATAAAACCAAAGCAAGACACATCTTTAATAGTATAAGGAAACTCTGGCGATTTGAATGTAATATCTAATGTATCACGCGCCGTTTCTGACCGCCGACACACCCCCAAATAGGCTTCAGCAATATAACGACCTGGGGCTTGGATTATGAGCATAGTATCTTTGCCAAATTTCATAATCGAATCCTCATAAATCCATTGTACACCGTCAAAAAAGCCCGAGGCAATCAAGGTATCTGGGCATACACCATCGCCTATATTGCGCAAACTCACGTTGGGTTCTATCGTTTTTGAAAAACCAGAATAAAAAGCGGCATAACTGGCTGCATTATTTTGACCATAAAAAGCAATTTGAACAGAGCCTTGCGCGGTTACACTAATGGTATTCACACGAGAACCAATACTGAAAAGCGATAAATT
This sequence comes from Saprospiraceae bacterium, assembly GCA_043768285.1. GTDB lineage: Bacteria > Bacteroidota > Bacteroidia > Chitinophagales > Saprospiraceae > JAAFJT01. The sequence continues at coordinate 2,821 of JAYVKQ010000663.1, forward strand.
GCGATAGGTCACAAAATCGGGATTGCCCATTACAGGTGCGGGTGTCCCTAAATTCACGACAGCACCATTGACACGCACCGTCACCACAGAATCTTTCATCGCCGAAATCATCACACCACCCCCAAAACTCATAGTGCCGATTTGATTGACATCTATAACATTGTCCAATATATTCGCAATACTACAACTAATAGGCGGCACAAAAACCAACCCCTCAGTACGCAACTCATTCGCAGACCCCGCCGGCGCACCCCCTATCATTTGATACAAATATATAGGCTGTGACGAGCGGATATACATATTATCATTGGGCGAATAACTACTTGTAGGCACGATATAACTTTGCCCCGCATTTAAAACTGTGACGGGCGCGGCACTACCATTTATCCACACCTGTGTATTGTTGCTGTGGGCAATAATCATCGGACGCTCTAATACTGCCGAACCATTGCCCCTGTTGATAATATACTCTTTACCCACGTTTTCGACTGGCACAATTTGGTCAATCCCTACGTCTTGGTCAGTCGAACTGGCAGGAGAACCCGTCCACGAGCCAACATTTACAGCTATTGGTTTAGTAGATTTCAGCAAAGCACCCATCAACCCATTGGGCGGTTGCAGGCTATTGCTGGTGGCTAAATACTGCGAAAAAACGAGCGATTCGCCTTTGTTTAAAGCAATCGTTTCTGTACCCGTTGAGGGCGCGTTGGCGTTATTTTTATAAAACTGAGTAGCTGGGTCAAAACCATTTAAGGTAATCACAGTCGAATCGTCGGTTGCCAAAATGCCTATAAAATTACTTCGAGAAGATGAACTGGCTGAGTTTTGCAGCAAATGCCCAATCCTAAACGTTGTTCCCAGTGCCGCCCGTCCTTTGCAAGTCAAGTCCGCCGCTTGGTTTTGAGAGGAAGCATGGGCGCGAAAATAGGCATAAAACTTCTTCTCCGATTCTATCACTAAACCTTTGTTTGTCAAGGCTTTATGCAAATCAGTTGGCGTAACGAGTGTATAGGTATTATTGCTACTGCCCACATTATAGGTATAAGGCTGGGTGTTGCTAATCTGAACGGTTTGCAGAATATTACCGCTACCATCTTTAATCATTACGGGAAAAGCGGCTGTATCAGGCGTAGAGAGTATCAAATACTGAGGTCCCCATTCCGTGCGGGCGTGCATCGGCGGCATCCAGTGAATGGAATCCAATTGAGCAAGTAGGTTATAGAAACCAAACAGGCAAAAACCCAAAACGAGTAGCCAATGCTTCATACGGCGATTGATTTTTAATTGAAAAACGACTATAAAGGAAAGATAATTTACGGAATATTATAGTCCAAACGTTAAATATTTTGTTTGCGTTGCGCGAAATCCACATTCATATTTTCCATAAAAAAAGCCTTTGCTGATTAGCAAAAGCTTTTTTTATGGAAAACGAAGGCAAATTCTATAAAAGTTATTATATTTTATGCTGCATCTTTTTCACCAATTCGTTAGTTTCTTCTAAAGAGATACCCAAAATTTCAGCTATTGCTGGTAATGATGTGCCTTGTTGCATCAGCATTTTAATCATTTTTATTTGAAGCAATTGCTTTTCTTCTTCTGCCTTTATCCTCTCCTCTCGTTCTTTTATCCTCTCCTCTCGTTCTTTAAGGAGTACCTGTTCTGCCTTATGAATTTCTCTTTCAATTTTTCGTATTTGCTTATGGTCGGCTTCTTTTTCCTGCCGCATACGCTCAAAGGCTACCTCAAAACTCATAAACGCAGACGCATAATCCGCTTCTTCGGTCGTGAGTTTGTCTTTTCTTAATCTATTGATGACTTCTGCCATGTCTTTATCATTTTTATAATGCGTAAAATCTTCTTCTTTGTTGTTGACATTGCGGCTTTTAGTCGCAAAATCGAACCATTTATAATAAGGCAAATTAATCCTCTTGTTTTTAACAATGTTTTTTTGAAAAATGTAAATTAACCTATTCTTCGTGAAAAAATCAAGTCCTTTCGTATCATTTTCAATAATTTTCAATACTTTTTTTCTTTCCGCTAATATCGTGTCCAAGTCATTTCCCCAGAGGTTTTTATCCGTGATAAAGTCCTTTGTGGCTTCTGGGAGTGTCGTGTAGGCTATATAATCCTCATCAAAACCCAACATATCGTCCACCATCCAGATTATGGTTATAACAGGCTCTAAGGTCGAATAGTTCTTTTCAGTGTAGGTTTCGCCATCAGGTTTTATAACGGCTATCGGTTTTAATGCTTCTAATTGTAAAGCAGTTGAAACGGCATGATACAAATAAAAACGTTTTATAACGTCCACTTTATATTTTTGCTGCATTTCAATGACCACATATTGTCCTCGTATTTTACATCGAAAATCGAACTTTACTGTGACCGCATCATCCGTAATTTTATTTTCAATAGATAAAAACTTTATTTCAGTGATAGTTACGCCTAATAAATCTTCTAAAAAATGTTTGGCGATGCGTTTATTGGAAAATACTTTCTTAAAAAACAAATCCAAGTTTAGGGAGGCTACGAACATAGTATGCTTTTAAAATTGAAAAATAGATTTTGGCGAACAAAAATAATCAGAATTTAGCAAATTTCAAGGATTATATAAAAAATACGATCATTACCATAAGGAAAAGCCAAAAATGATATTGCTATTTAACATTTAAAATCGAATAAAACACACAATACACCGTTATTATAGAAAGGAATAATACTCTATTTAGGCTATTTCTATTCTCACCTAAATAGTGTATATTTGTAAAGGTTATTGAGGAACAAAGCATTACGCATATTGTCTTTTTTTCTTATAAAAAAACAAGAGAATAGGGTATATACTATGGTTTGAAAATTGCACGGAGGTATATTGAATACAATCAATTCTGCACCACTAAGACAATTGGCTCATGCGTTATTTCCTAACATCGCTACTAATCATCGCCTATGCGACTATCTTCGCCCAATATACTGAGGGGGGGGTAAAACCCAATATTGTCCCCAATCCAGGTTTTGAAGAGTTTGATGGTTTCCCAATTGGTTGGTACTATAAAGGTAAGGATTTTGACGATGTTGTGCAGTATTGGTCTTCAGCTACGACAGCTTCGCCTGATGTGTATGGACCGCGTGTACGTGTGCCTGCAACATGGGCAGAAAAAGGTTTTGGCAAACAGCAACCACATACAGGGCAAAGCATGGCGGGTATTACGGTATTCGGTTGTGGCACAGGAAAACCGCATTGCAGAGAGTATATTCAAATCCAATTGACTGAGCGTTTGGTCGTTGGGCAAACCTATAGAGTGGAGTTTTGGGTTGGGCATCTACCCGCTTCCATGCGCGTGAACAATATCGGCGCATACTTTTCTGACAAACCAATAAATGTCGTCACAGAAGACCGCCTAAACTACGTACCACAAGTGTATTCTGAACCCGTATTAGTAGCAGATGGCGATAAATGGACGCGTTTTAGTGCCAAATTTACTGCCCAAAGTGAATCGGAATGGATGATAATTGGCAATTTTTTTACAGACAATCAAACCGTATCCATAGCGGCTAATGCAGGTGGTGGCAATCTAAATTTTGCCTATTATTATATTGATGATGTCTTGGTCAAAAAATTAGATCCACTCGTCAATATGCCTATCAAAGACGATGATTTGACCCGTATTCCCCTTGAAGCGGGTAAGGTTGTGGTATTGAAAAATATCTATTTTGAAAGTGATAAAGCCGAATTATTGCCCCGTTCTTACGAAGAAATGGACAAATTGGCGCAAATATTACGCGAAAATCCTACGATGTATATCGAAATTATCGGACATACAGACAACGTAGGTGATGCCAATTATAACCTCTCTTTAAGCAAACGCCGCGCGGGTCAAGTCATGGATTATCTTATCCGCAACGGTATTGAGGCGAAACGTTTACAGTCCAATGGCTTTGGCTCCGGACAACCCATCGCGCCCAACGATGTGGAAGAAACCCGCAAAATGAATAGGCGAGTGGAGTTTCGGATATTGAAAAAATAGTGCAACTTTACGTCACTCCGAATTTTAAAACAATTACATTGCGTCACTACGTGACTAAGGATATTCTAAGGGTTGATGCCTGTTATAAACATTGAGACCCTAACGGGTCTATGAAAATGCACTAACCTCATGTCGCGTTAGCGACAATATGTTTATAAGAACGATAAAAAAAGAACTTCCTTAGTCACGTAGTGACGCAATGTAATTGTTGAAAATTCGAGGCGACTTAAGATTCCACTATTCATCCAAATCCTCAATCCCCACATTCCTAAAACTATCCACTGTCTGATTATTCCGAACAAAATTGCACCACACGCAATCCTTTTTGCCACAACCATCAAATTGATTGTCTTGAATTTTGCCCCACGTTTCTTTAATGACACCCCTCAGTATTTCGGCATCGTGTGGCTCAATATCCAGCACTTTTGATTTAAAAATGCCTTTATTATCGGGTTCTAAATAGCTGATTTCGCCCGATTTGACGCGGACTAAATTGGCTCTATAATTTTCATACAGCAATTTATAAAACACCAATTGCCGCCAATATTGCCCACCCAAAGGCTTACGGGTCGTGAATTTGGCGACTTGCTCGGACTGCATTTTTCCTGTTTTGTAGTCCACAATATGCACCGTGCCATCGTCTCTAAATTCTATTTTATCAATCACGCCTTTTATCGGTACGCCATCACATTCAGCCGCAATTGAGCGTTCAACGACTGTGTTTTTTGACCATTTTTCGATATTTTGGTCATATATTTTTCCTAAATTTTCTCTACCTATTGCCAAACGCCTATCAAAAGCGGCGGCTGAAAAACGGCTTTTTTGAATGTGCATATCCACCTCAAAAAACTGAATAAAATTCTCTTTAGTCGGAAATGTTTTATCCTTAGCCCTTAGCATTTCGCCAAATAATTTCCTTAGCGCGTAGTGCATCGCAGAGCCATAACGCGCCGCTTCGCTCATCGTGGTCGGTATCTTTAATATGTATTCAAAATAAAAACTCAGTGGACATTCCAGATAGATATTCAAGGCAGAAACGCTTAATTTAAAATCTTTCAGAACAAACTTAACATATTCATTTTCAATGAGTTCTGCATCAATTTTTACCGTTTCGCCCAATTGTGTAAATTGATTGTCTAATAAAATATCTTCCTCAATAATGCCTTGTACGCGCTCACTCGATAGCTCGCCCACGAATTGAGATTGGGTCAAAGCCTTACCTTTTTCATCGGCTTTGGCGTAGGATATGTGGAGGTGTTCTTTCGCTCGCGTCATGGCTACGTAGAATAGGCGGCGACGGGCTTCGGTAGCGTCTTCCTCGGTTGTGAAGGTCAAAGTATCGGGCAACATGAAGCGGTTGCGGCTACCCGATTTGGCGTTTTCCCACTCCGTTTCGACGGCATCAATCAGATAAATGCGCTCAAACTCTAAGCCTTTTGCCGAGTGTGCCGTTGTCAAAACGACCCCCTCCCTATTTTGCACGTTTTGCACCAATTCTATTGCCAAATTATTTTTATCTAAAATATTTAAAATGGTCAATAATTGGCTCAATGTCAAACGCGGTTTGCGCTCCGTTTCAGACTTGACAAATTCGAAGAAGGTATTGATGGTTTGGAGTAACAAAATTTTATTTGGTTGTCCTTGCGCCCATGCCAATAAGCCACTTTGATTGATACATTTTTCGACCCAATTCAATAGTGGCAAGTTGTGCGTATCTTGGATGATGGTATTCAAAAACGCGCCCGTTTTGCGCAATTGTGCCGCATTTTTAAAGCCCAATTTGGGCAATTGACTGATGGTATCGCGCCACGTTTGGCTGTTTTTTTCTAAGTTTTCAAGGCTTAAATCCTCTTCTGATAGGCTTGACGTTTTATCCGCTATATGCTTCGCAATGCGTAATATATCATTGATGTGAATATTTAAAAAATTGATATTCAATATTTTAAATAAAAATGGCTCACCTGCATATGGCATATCCGCTTCGGCAGCAATATAGGACAGTACCATCCTGAAATTTTGAATAAGTGGCGTATCCAATATGTTGATGCGGCGTTTGGTTTGGTATGGCAAAGCCTTTTTTTCTAATAAACCAATCAAGTTTTCAGCTTCACGATGTCGGGCGTAAATAATGGCAATATTACTGAGGGGGTAGCCTTCTTTTTTAAAGTTTTCAATAGCTTGTACGATGCCTACCATTTCGTGAAAACGATTGGGATATTCTACAATACTTGGCTTCACTACTGAGGGGGCAAGGCTGCCTTTTGCCACAAGGTTTTTATCAATATCTAAACCATGTAATTGATTGATAATCCGCAAGTTATTACTATCAATCAAGCGTTTGGCTTCATCCAAAACGTGCTGCGTGGAGCGATAATTTTCTTTTAATAAAATGATTTTTAATTGCTTTTTGTAAGCAGTATAAAAATCCAATAGGCTTTTTAAACGTGCGCCTTGAAACTCATAAATCGCTTGGTCATCATCACCGACGATGAAGATATTGGGGTTTTCCCAGAAGCCAATCAGTTGCGACAAAATTTTATTTTGTGAGCCGTTGGTATCTTGATATTCGTCCACCAAAAAGTAGAGATATTGCTCTTGATAGTTGCGGAGTAAGAACGGCAAACGCTCAAAAGCATCAATCACCCAGAGCACCATATCATCAAAATCGTAGCGGCGCATACCCCTCAGTATGCCCTCAAATTTTGGGTACAACCGAACAGCCGCCCTTAGTTTTTCCATTTTCAAAAACGCCTCATCGAGCTTATCTTGCTTCACATCGCCCTTTTGATACAAGCCTTTTTTCGTAATTTGATAGATATATTCCGATTTTGAAGGCAAATCGGTGATATAACTGTCAATTTTGCTTTCAACATACTCAACAGTCCACGCTTCCGTTTTCATCAATTTGAAGAGGTCGGCAAGGTGTTTTTCGTAAAAATATATATCGCTCATACCGCGTTTGAGGGCATGGTCGTGGGGTACATCATCGAGTAAAGTGCGGATAATTTCCTGCCGTTCAAGGTCGTCCAAAAGGGCGAGGTCTTGACGCGCGAATAGGTCGAGATTGTCTTGAATGACTTTATTACAAAATGAATGGAAGGTAAAAATATGGATTTTGTGCGCCATCGGTCCAATAATATCCAACAGCCTTTCGCGCATCGCTTGCACGCCCGCATCGGTAAAAGTGAGGCACAAAATATTATACGGCGCAGTATCCGTTTTGGTCAAAATCTGCCCAATCCGCGCCGAGAGGATATGCGTTTTGCCTGTACCCGGTCCCGCCACCACGAGAACGGGTCCATCAATATGCTCCACCGCTTGCCGCTGTTCGGCGTTGAGGGATTGGAGTGTTTGGGTGAAAATGCTGTTGTAATCGGACATATGTTTGGGGGCTACCCCCTCAGTATTTTTTAATAAAAAATCGAGCAAGCGGTTTAGGAAACTGGATTTTAATTTTTTTTCAAAAAATTAAAATCCAGTTTCCTAAACCACAACACTAATCAATTGGTTTCCATTTACCCTTTTTAAAAAACATATTCCCATATCTTGATGAATTGAATACAAGGAAAAAGCCTTTATTATTGCGATAAATTGTAGGATTTGATGCTAAAATATGATAATTTGGTTTTAGCATATTGATAACTAATCTTTCAGTATCATTTATTTTTACAGTTGTAATTGAACCTGTGTATGTCCTTAAAATCCTATCATTTTCGGTTACGTGAAAGTAAAGAGTATCGTTGTTCTTTATGTCAAACCTAAAAGTATTGTATTGCCAATCTGCCTGTTTCCCTTTAAAAAAACGCCTATCAACGGTATATTCTCCATAATAATCTTCTTTTTTGAGGAGAATTTTAGCATTGTAGGCTTGAATAATTATAGACAAAATAATTAAACCAAAAATTGAAAGCCAAAGCAATCCTATGAATTTAATTAAAACAATGCTTCTTGATAAAATTCCAATTAACAGGAGTATTCCCGTTAAAGGAAGTACTATAAGTATGAAAAAAAAATTAAATCCAAACCCCATTATTTTGTTCCTTTATTTTTTATGTTTTTTAAAACATAAAATACGCTCAAATATACTGATTGATACCATGAGAACAAAATACTTCACCAATATCCTGTTTTTTCTTCATAATCCCTTCATTTTCAACCGTATCCGCATAATTTTCTACATAATACAAATATCAACTTATTTGCCTGAATTGGTAAAGTTATTACCTTTACGGATATGTTGTAACCGTTTTTTATCCTTTTAATAAAACAAGCATAACAAAACTAAAATTAACCAATCAAAAAGGGTACTATGAATAAAGAAAATCAAAATATTGAGTGGAAAGAAACTTGGCGAGACGACTACCTGAAATAGCGCACCCCTCAGTGCCTTACAACCCTGCCGTTGCTAATGGCTTTTTTAGGGCTGGCTTGATTGAAGCATGGGGCAGAGGTACGCTGCGCATGATTGATGATTGCGAAAAAGACAAAGCACCTATTCCATCCTTCAAATATGATTTTTCAGGCTTTATTGTGCATTTTATTTTTAAGAGAATGGCGGGCATAGGTTCGCAAGAAAGTTCGGAGAAAATGGCGGGAGAAATATTAACATTGATAGAACAAAATCCTCATATAAGAATACCTCAATTGGCAGAAAAATTAGGTTTACCTATCAGAACGGTTGAAAGACAGATTAAAAACTTGAAAATGAAAAACAGAATTATTCGTAAAGGTAGTACAAAATCTGGCACTTGGGAAGTCAAAATATAAATATGTCAAAAAAGGGTTTTCTATAAAATTCAACACACGAATTACACTAATTAATACACGAATTTCTCTAATTTAGAGTAAAAGTATTATATTTTCAATATCTAAATTAGAGAAATTCGTGTATTAATTAGTGTAATTCGTGGGTTAATTTTTTACAGGAAAGCCCTGTATTAGATTACAACCGAAATAATACTTTTTTTTCATTTTTATAATAAAACTCATGAAAGGCTTATTTACCATTGTTAAAGGGATTTTTATATTACTAATTACGATGTGTTGTGCAGTGCCAACGTTGGCACAAGATAGTTGCACATATAGATTGCGCCTCTACGACCGCTACGGTGATGGTTGGGACGATTCGCAACTCTATGTCAGAACGGGCAATAATGCAGAAAAAGCCTTTACCCATGATGGTATTCGCGGTATCGAAGCCGATAGTATTCGCTTATACGATATTCGCGTCAAACCCAATGATACTATTGTAGTGCGCTACGACCCGCAAGGCTCGTATCAAAATGAAATTAGATTTACGCTTTTTAATAATGCAGGTGAGCCAATACTTGCTTTGGGTCCTACGCCGCGCAGTGGTGTTGTCTATTCAGGACGCATCAAATGTGTCGCTTGTGGTGCGCCACGCAATTTTAAAGTGAATAGTGTAAGGGCATTTACGACCACTATTCAGTGGGATCCCGCCTTCGTGGGCTTTCAACCAAGTTATCGGATTGAATGGGATTCGGTGGCATTTACGCCGGGCATTGGCACCGCAAAAAACGTTGCGCTGACAACCGATACATTCGCAATCCTGCCTGGGCTTGCTGAAACGACCCGCTATTTTGCTTATGTCAAAACAATTTGCAATCCTGCAACGGATACAAGCGGCTGGGTAGGTCCCGTTCAATTTAGGACGGATACGGCTGTGAATGTAGGCATATCTGCCATTATTGGTCCTATTGCTACCTGCAATTTGGGTGTAGATAGTGTGCGTATAAAAATCAAAAACTTCGGCGGTGCGCCCATCAGCTTAGTACCTTTTACATACAGCGTCAATGGTGTAAAAGCCAATGTTTCGATGCCCTCTGATGGTTTATGGACAGGGGTAATTAGTAAAGACAGTACAGTTACCTATGCTTTTAAAGCCACTTACAACTTTTCTCAACCAGGCGAATACGATATTGCCGCTTGGACGGAAGTGAAAACAGACAAGAACAAACGCAACGATACATTCAGAACCACCCTCGTGCGCCCGCGCCTCATCAATACATTCCCTTACGAACAAAATTTTGAAGTGGGAAAAGATACATGGTCAAAATCGGATAGTATTGGCAACTCTACTTGGGAATATGGCACACCGCGCTACCGCTTCATTCAAGGGGCAGCAAGTGGTACGCGCTGTTGGACTACTGCAGCTGATACCTCTTATCGAAACGCGGATACCAGTTATTTGATGTCGCCTTGTCTGGATTTTTCTACTGTTAATGCTGACCCACGTATCAATTTTGCTTTGAATTTCTATACCGAAGCCCGTTTTGACGGCGCTTGGCTCGAAGGCAGTATTGATGGTGGCAAAACGTGGTCGAAAGTAGGCAGACGCGGCACAGGTATCAATTGGTACAATGACAGTTTAAGCCGTCAAAATTTTGACCTTTGGACGGGCACAACGGTACGCGGTTGGAAATTGACGCAGAATACACTGACGGGTATGGCGGGTAAAAAAGATTGCCGTTTGCGCTTCGTTTTCCGATCAGACAATACAACAAATGCCGCTTTTGATGGCGTTGCCATTGATAATATCAGTATTTCAGCACCATTAGCCGTTGATTTGGCGATGGATAGCATTGGGCGCGTGGACATTTCTGACTGTGGTAATGCAAGGGATACTATGCTTTTACGCATTTATAACTTAGGGACGACTGCCCAATCCGCTTATACTTTGAATGTTCAAGTGGATAATAACCCACCTGTTTCAGAAGCGATACAAACCTTTTCGATAGACCCCAGCAAGTCTATTTTATATAAAATGAAAACGTCTGTCAATACCGCACTTTCAACAGGAACGCATACTATAAAAGCGTGGGTGACACAAGCGAATGATAATGCGCGGGTCAATGACACGGCTATGGCAACTTATTTCATTTCGCCTGTCACACGTGGCAATACGGTGTTTAATTTTGATAATGGGGTTGCGCCTTTGTATTGGTCAGGTGTAAGGGCAAGTTTGGGTATCGGCAGACACGGCAATGCAGTGACAAATGGCTATGGTTTTGCGAATATCTTTGCAGACACCGCTATTGTTCTGGGCGATACCATTATCACACCTAACGCCCAATTGTTTGATGTAACGACCAACAAGTTTGGACTTGTGAGAGCGGATGATTCTTTAAAATATGATTATCGTTTTGTAAACGAGGATTCGCCTTTTGGGGCATATGATTTGGTAAATAAGGACACTTTGCGCGTCATGGTTGCAGAGGAATGTAGCCCTAATTTTACGGTTATTGACCGCATATTCCGCAGCAATCATACGCCAACAGACGCATATAGAACGCGCACATTAAGCCTAAAACAATTTGAAGGTAAGGTGATAAAAATACGGATGCAAGTGACGAGTGATATTAATACCTATACAGGCTATTTCATTGATATTGATAATGTTAACTATAAATCTATATGCCCTGCGTCGTTCAATATGGCGGCTAATATCAAACGCGCCAATGGGACATTAAGCAATGGATATATCGCTTTAAAACCAACGACAGGTAGAGCACCTTACACTTATAAGTGGGATACTGGTCCAACTACCGACTCGCTGCCAAACCTAAGAGTGGGCAGCTATACCGTTACGGTAACTGATGCCAATGGCTGTATTGATATTCAAACTTATAGGGTAGATGCTGTATCGCCTACTTTTGATGCTAATTCGACTATCAGTAAGGTCGTATTGCGTCCTAATCCGACTTATGGTAGCACATATGTAGATGTTGAACTCAATAAAGTGACAGATGCGCGGGTGCAAGTGCTTAATCTCGTTGGGCAAGTCATTATGGAGCAACAACTAAAGCAAACGGACAAGGCACAGTTTGAACTTGATTTGAGTGACAGACCTGCGGGTGTCTATTTGGTGCGCATTACGGCGGATAATAAAACGCATATTGCGCGGTTGGTGAAGCAATAGTTAATTTCTACAATTACCCACACAAGTCAAAAACATAAATTAATGTCATTGCGAGGAGGTACGACGAAGCAATCTGTAAAATTAACCTACAAATACCCGCTTTAAATATCAATTGAGTGATTAATTTAACGAGAAAGTTTGTAAATATATGGAACAGATTGCTTCGTCGTACCTCCTCGCAATGACACATTAATTTATGTTTTTAGACCCTTCTATCAACTTATAATTCTAATAATGCGAAAATATTTAACGTGTATCTATGCCGTCATGCTTACCCCCTCCCTATTTTTAGCTCAGGGCAGTGCTTTTGGTGTAAAAGGCGGCTTGACGGTAGCCAATCAAAATTTTAATGATGGCACTTCCTACAACAATGGCTTATTGCTGGCTTATCACGGGGATGTGTATATTGAAAATAATCCCGAAGACAATACCTCTGTGCTATATGCCCAAGCGGGGTATCATGTGCGCGGTCATGCACGGCGATTTCAACGGGGAGTAGCACAATCGGCTGGTGGGACTTTGATACCAGTATCAGGTTTTACCCAACGTTTTACTTTTAATAATGCCGTCTTGGGTGTAGGTTTTAAAAGACGCAATGTATTAGGTAAAGAAAATGCCTATTATACACTGGGTTTTCGAGGAGAATATACCGTCAGTACCAATTTATCAAGTGCCAATAACTCTGTTTATTCACTATTTTTTTTGACAAAAGATTTTGTGAAAAAATTAAATTATGGCTTGTCGTTGGGAGGCGGAATGGAGTTTCCCTTTTCTGAATTGGTAGGCGGTTTTGTGGAGTTAAATGTACATCCTGACATATCGCGCCAATATTTTCAACCGCCTATTAGTGGTACTTTTATAGACCCTTATGGTGGCACGTTCAATGGTATTCCAGAGCAAACAAGCCGCAATCTTTCGCTTGAAATCACGCTTGGTTTGCGTTTTTTGAAAAAAGTAATTTACACTGACTAAGAACGACGAAACAATAAAAGCGCATTTTGAAACTATTCTATTATCACCATATAAATTATCTTTTGCGTTAAATATTGAGCATATTTGCCTTAAAAGATAGTCAATCTGGTAAAAATATAATCAGCTTGAAAATGCGCTTTTATTATTCCGGCGTTCCTTAGTTATTTTTTAATCGTTACTACATCGAATTATTTATCAATTAATTTGGCTACCCACAAGCAACATCGTATTTTCGCCTTTGAGATATTAAAATGTAAAAACCACGACAATTCCCCAAGTGGCACGTTTCAAAAAGATAGTCTTCCAGAACAATGGCTGAGTTTTCAAGAGAGTTTTTCAAAGAAGCGATAACAGTGGATAACGTTATTTTCGGATTTGACGAGTCAGATTTGAAGGTATTACTCATAAAACGCGGTAACGAACCCTTCCGAGATGCGTGGGCGTTGCCGGGTGACTTTATGTATATTGATGAAGAAATGGACGCGGCAGCTTCGCGCATTTTGGAGGAATTGACGGGCTTGACCAACGTATATTTGGATCAAGTGCGCACTTTTGGCGGTGTCAATCGGCATCCTCTGGGGCGTGTAATCACAGTTGCCTATTTTTCGTTAATAAAAGTGGACACAATTACACCAGCCTCGTTTGCCTCAAAAGCCAAATGGCACAGCGTCAGCAGTGTGCCAATCTTAGCTTTTGACCATAATTTAATCCTCACTACTTGTTTGCAAACTTTGCAAAGGCTCATTACCGTGCGCCCAATTGGTTTCGAACTACTGCCACCAAAGTTTACATTGACCGAATTGCAACATCTCTACGAAGCCATTTTGCAACTCAAAGAACCCAATGGTTTAGATAAGCGCAATTTTAGAAAAAAAATACTCTCAATGGATTTTGTTGTAGATTTGAACGAATCGCAAGAAGGTGTAGCGCACCGCCCAGCTCGTCTGTATGCTTTCGACCCTGAACGATATGAGCGTTTCGTGGCGCAAGGTTTTAATTTTGAATTGTAAGCATATCAACTACCTTATTAGCGGTTCGTTTAGCGGCTGTTAGCATATCTATTTTTGTGATATTGTCAATTACTATCGTTCCGCGCCATAGCGACAACTTTTCAGAAGTCGTCAAAGCTACGTCGAAAGACGCATTTTTCAACTCTTGGGTATTGCTGTTAAAAGTAAAATAAACAACACGGCGTTCATGTTTTGTATTAATTTCTATAATATAATCGGGTTTTAATACATTTAAACTATCATTTAGTGCCCTTTCATCTTCCTTAATCACCTCTCTTGCTGCATTTTGTAATTTGCCCATTTTGAAACCCTTTATGGGAATACTATTTTCTCCCTTGAATACAATATAAGGGTATTGCCTAATTGAGCGCGGCACAACAGTTGTGACATAACGCACATTTACGCTGTGCGCCTCAATACCTCGTTGTGACAGTAACAAACGCAGGTGATTTTTAACATAAATAATATACTCCTGTGTCAGTTCTGTATCGTGTGTGACTATCAAAAATTTTTTATCTTTCACATATACCCGTTTATCATTTTTGGGAAACACGCTTATGCTCAAGCATGAAGTAAAAAAGACACAAACCAACAGTAGGAAAAAAAGGTTTTTAGAAAACATAATGCGCGATTTGTAAAATATTTAGAAATTTCAAACTATTTTTGCAGTTGATAGAAAAATAAAAAACAAATTTTGGGTTAATGCCTAATAAGCTGGATATAAACATACAAAAGTACATGAATCTGGAACAAGCCCACACAGCCCTCAAAAAATATTTTGGTTACGATGTGTTTCGCCCAATGCAAGCGGATATTATCCAAACAGTTTACGATAAGAAGGATTGTTTGGTACTGATGCCCACGGGCGGGGGCAAGAGTATTTGTTATCAAATTCCTGCGGTCACTATGGACGGCGTTGCGCTCATCGTATCGCCCTTGATTTCTCTAATGCGCGACCAAGTGGAGGCACTAAAAGCCAATGGAATTGCCGCAGCTTATATCAACTCTTCGCAGACTTATAACGAAAGTCAAGTTATTGAAAATCAACTATTTGAAAATAAATTAAAATTAGTATATGTTTCGCCCGAAAAACTTGTATCTCAGTCTTTTTTACCACTGCTGAAAAAATTAAATATCAGCCTTATTGCCATTGACGAAGCGCATTGCATATCGGCTTGGGGTCACGATTTTAGACCTGAATATACCCAATTGGGCTTTCTGAAAACCCAATTTCCGAATATACCCATCATTGCACTTACCGCTACTGCCGATAAACTGACGCGAAAAGACATTCTTACGATGCTCAAATTAGATACCCCCTCAGTATTTGTTAGTAGTTTTGACCGACCCAATCTCAGCCTTGAGGTACGCCCTGGGCAAAAGCGTATTGAACAAATTTTAGAATTTATCAAAAGTAAGCCCAAGCAAGCGGGTATTATATATTGCCTTAGTCGAAAAAGCACTGAGGAGCTTGCTGTCAAATTGCTGTCTCATAATATCAAAGCAGCAGCCTACCATGCTATGTTACCTGCGCGTGAACGGATGCAGGTACAAGACGATTTTATCAATGATAAAGTACAAGTCGTATGCGCTACGATTGCATTTGGTATGGGCATTGACAAATCGAACGTGCGTTGGGTTATCCATTATAATTTACCAAAAAATATTGAATCTTACTATCAAGAAATCGGGCGCGCTGGGCGAGATGGTACTAATGCCGAAACGCTTTTATTTTACAGCATGGCAGATGTAATGGCATACAGGGATATGTTTGAAGAAACAGACTCCAAAAATAAGGAATTACAAAACGCCAAATTGGATAGAATGATGCAGTTTGCCGATGCTCAAATTTGTCGGCGCAAGATATTATTGAATTATTTTAGTGAAAATTACGATGAAAATTGTGGCAACTGCGATGTCTGCCAAGCACCCCCTCAGTATATTGACGGTACGCAGACAACCCAAATGGCACTTTCTGCTATCACGCGCCTACAAGAGCAAGTGAATATGGGCACTTTGATTGACGTATTGCGCGGGTCAGGCAAGCATGAAATTATTGAAAGAGGCTATGATAAAATAAAAACCTATGGCGTGGGGCGCAATGTTCCCTACAACGAATGGCAAAGCTATGTCTGGCAAATGGTGCAATTAGGGTATTTAGAAATCGCCTACGACGATAAGCACAAACTGAAATTGACTGAACCAAGCCGCGATATATTGTTTAAAAACAAAACGGTCAGCCTATTCAGACCCCTCAGTATTAAGGAGCGTGACGAAATTAAACGCAAAGCTGTGGAAGCCAAAACGCAGAAAACAGACGCGCCACGCCTGCGTATCCGCAACGAGTTGTTCGAGTATTTGCGCGAGTTTCGCCGCGAGTTGGCAATGGCGCGTGGCTTGCCACCGTATGTCATTTTTTCAGATGCCACTTTGGGTGAAATATCCGCCATTGTACCTCAAAACGAGGCTACTTTCCGCACTATTTCGGGCGTAGGTGAGCAAAAATGGCAACAATTTGGCGAAGCGTTTATTGAAAAAATACAAGCATTTTTAGAAAAAAATCCAGATTTTGTACAGAGTGGAGCCGTTTTCAACGTTGTGCAAAAAGAGAAAAAAGAGATAGAGCCGAAAGAACCAAAAGAGATTATAGTCAAACCAGTTGTTGAACCTAAAATACCCACTGCGCAAATCAGTTTTGATATGTTTCAAAAAGGTATGACGATGGAGGAAATTGCCGAAACGCGCTTTTTATCTCCCGCCACTATTCAGTCGCATATCATGCAACACTACGAGCAAGGTGCGGAGATTGACATATATCAGTTTGTAACTACCGAAGAATTGATGACGATTGGCGAAGCTTTAGACGTTGTGCCGCAACCCTACAAATTGCGCGATATTTATGAATATTTTAGCGAGACATTTGGTTATGAAAAAATTAGGTGGGCGATTGCTTTTCAAAATAGGCAAAAGGTGATGGCTGAATAAGCAAGGCTGACACATAGATTTAGGGTAAGTTTTTTGAGATATTTTGATATACTTTTTGATTAAAAAAAAAATCAAAAAGTATATCAAAATATCTCAAAAA
>JAYVKQ010000664.1:0-2780 GCA_043768285.1 Saprospiraceae bacterium
ATTAATTCCCCCACTACATTAAACACTTTTAAAAGACAATCCTCCAACGTTTGAAATACTTATAACTTGTAACTTACAACTCATAACGCGTAAAAATGCTATCGTCAAAAAATATATTAATAGTATCCTATCTATTTATCGCAACAGTGTCCTTTTTCTATTATCCGAAATGGGAAATACGGGGGACAGAAGCTACCATTAGTTGGGACGTATCGGGCTATTATTGGTATTTACCCACTTTTTTTATCTATAAAGATGTCAAAAAATTAGAATTTAGCAAACCTGTTTTAGAAAAATATAATCCAACCCCTGACTATCAGCAAGCCTCACCATTGCCCAATGGGAATTATGTCTTGAAATATTCGAGTGGTATGGCGTTGCAGTATTTGCCCTTTTTTACCGTAGCACATTTATTAGCCAAGCCATTAGGATTTGAAGCTGATGGTTTTACAAAACCTTATCAATTTGCGTTGCAATTGGGCAGTGTGCTGATGTGTATGCTCGGGTTGTTTTATTTTAGAAAAATGTTGCTCTGTTATTTTACGGATAAAACGGTTAGCATCCTACTCATTAGCTACGTTTTTGCGACCAATTATTTCAATTATGCGGCTATTGATAACGCTATGTCGCACAATTGGCTGTTTACGTGGTATTGCATTTTGATATATACCACGCACCGTTTTTATGAGACCCCCTCAGTATTTCGAGGCATTTTAATAGGTTCTATAGTCGGTTTATGTGCTTTGACGCGCCCGACGGATATTATTTCATGCCTTATTCCCTTATTTTGGGGTATGAATTCTTTTAAAATAGCGGCTTTTCAAGAGCGTTTTCACTATATTTCTAAAAATTTAAAATATTATTTGCCCGCTATCATTGCGGCGGCATTGGTAGGCAGTATTCAATTATTCTATTGGAAATATGTCTCAGGCGATTGGTTTGTATATAGCTACGGCGACCAAAAATTCAGTTGGTTGCGCCCGCATACCTACGATTATATGTTCAAATTTCGGTGTGGGTGGTTGATATATACGCCCATTATGGCTTTTTCATTGATTGGTATTTATTATTTGATAAAAAAACGGCTGCATATAGTTGCCCTCGTGCCATTCATCATTTTGAATATTTATATCGTTACGGCGTGGGACATTTGGTGGTATGGCGGTCGGGCGATGGTGCAGAGTTACCCCATTTTGGCGTTTCCATTTGCGGCTTTTATTGAGTATTTTGATAGTCATAAATTAAAGAGAAATATTATTTACGCGCTTACTGGCTTATTTATTTACTACAATATTTGGTGGACGCACGGTGTTCATCGCGGCGGCATTGTTGATGCCTATGGTATGACGCAAGCATATTGGTTCAAAGTGGTAGGGCGTTTTAAGGTAAACCCAGATTTAGTGAAATTGTATGATACCAATGAGTATTTTGATGGCACGCGCAAAGATGTCAAACTGATTTATGACAATAATTTTAATACTGATACAGCACTTATTCAAGCGGGCAAACAAATAACGGATAATCCTGCGGAGTTTGTGAATAAAGAAAGACAATATTCAAAAAGCTATGACTTACCCCTCAGTATGGGGACTGCAAAATGGCTTCGGGCAAGTGCTACATTTAGATGTATGTTCAAAGAATGGGATAACTGGCGTATGGCTCAATTCATTGTCCGCTTCAAAAAAGATGATACAGATGTCAAAGCTAAAATGATTAAAGTCCATCGGTTTTTAGATAATGGTGATGTCAAAACCCTTTTTATGGACATAAAATTACCAAAAAAAGACTTTAATAAGGTGTCTATCTCGCTTTGGAATGTGGATAGTGGGCAAGAGTTATTGATGGATGATTTGAAAGTTGAGACGTTTAATGAGGAATAAAGACAAGTATGAAATAATGGCGGCATTTCGCAGGGCGATTAAAAATCGCCCCCTATGGATGAATATTATGGATAAAATGGATAAAATCAATAGCGGGCGATTTTAATCGCCCTGCGAAATGCCACCATTATTTCATACTTCATATTTCATATTTCATACTTCATATTTCATATTTCATACTTCATACTTCATACTGTCTTATTTTTTCCTTTTCAATATCGCCCTTTGGCTAATCATAATCGGCATTGTTTTCACCGAAGGAATGGTATCGCCGTTCACAACTTGATTGCCCGTAATGCTGGCAGGTTTTTCTTTGCCAAATATAATTTCCCAATGGAGTTCATCCCCTTTTTTTTCCTCAATGGTGGTTAATAAATTGCCTTGTACGCTGAATGTGCAATAGAGGCGACTACCAATATAATAACTTTCCATTTTGATGGTGTTCATTTCATCGTGTAGATATTGCCCTTTGGCAGCATCTACGGTGCGCAACATATAGGGGCGCAAACCCTTTTCGCGGTCTTCGCCATAGATAATGTTCCATTTATAAACCCCAATGGTATCTGTGGCTTGATAGTCTAATTGCATTGGCAGCGATTGACTCAAACCTTTGGCGTTATAGATATTTAACGTGCCTTCCCACAAGCCCAACCATGCAAAAGGAAAACTGTCTTTCTGCGTCACAGAGCGTGGAACAGGCTTGACAATGACTTCTGGAATATCGATTGTAGTGACGACAGGCGTTATTTTTTTTGTGCAAGATATAAATAGTAATATCGAAGCTAATATATTGATTAATAAAAATTTCTAAGTACATGACAAAAAAGGCAAAGTCAATTTACGAATAAGAATTTCAAAGGCATTTAAAAGAGCTTGCGCTAAAATTTCTAATCCGTAAGC
>JAYVKQ010000665.1:0-4090 GCA_043768285.1 Saprospiraceae bacterium
AAGCCTAATAATCAATAACTTAGTTTACTCTAAGGCTACTCAAGAAAAAAAATAATTAATTGATTATCAATTAGTTATATCGCAATCAGTTCATTAATAAAGCTGATTATTTCTTAATAATCGGTTTTATTGTTCTCCACGTTTATTTGCTCTAAAAAAACGACTTTGATATTTTTTGTTTTTTCGTAAAATCGAACCTTTATTTTGATAAAATCTTTAACCCAAGCGTGTTTGTTTCACGTCAATATGTCTAATCAAAAAACGCATCATATTGATTGGTATGCCCCATTTCGCGTTGTGGCTGTTTGGGTGGTGCGCTAATATCCAAACTATCAGTTGGCGTTTTCAATACCAATTCTTCTTTCGCGCTGCCGAGTAGTAACGAACTGCCTTTTTTCTCCCATTCTTCCAACATTTTCAAGCCATCTTCTTCAAAAACGCCGTTTTGGAGGTCTATGCCTTTCATGATTTTATCACTCATTTGCATAAAATTCTCCATTTCGCCGACCTTATTCGATACATCATCTGCAATGGCTTCTAATGCCATATCGAACATGACGCGCTTATCGGGGTCGCCTTTCAAAATGCTCATCGCAGAATTCATAGCCGAGTGGCTGGCGATTATTGCCTTGCGTTCTGTTTCTTTTACTGCCACTTGGTCTTTGAGGTCTTCTGCCATCACGTAGGAGTTTTCGTGCATTTTGTGCAAAATGCGGTACAACACTTCCATACGTTTATAGAGGTCTTCAAGGCGCAAATTGCTATCTTGCAAACGACCAGCCTTACGGGTTTTCAATATCATTTGCGCGTCTTGGTTGCTGTCGCGCATGGCGGTTGCATCACGCAAATTGACCTGTATATCCTTTTGGTTCGTGACAATCGACTCCTTCAATTTGTGCATTTGACCGCGCAATTGGTTCATCTGGCGCATCATTTTGCCCAAACTACTTTCCAAATGATCTACGTAAGATTTTAATATGCCCACCGGGTCAGTCTTCACGAACAAGCCTGTGATAGCCCGCATAAAACTTTTGTAGCCATACCACACCAAATTCCGCGCTTTGGGGTCGAGTATCACATAGACAATCGCCGCCAATGCCATGAGCATACCGCCCAAATAAAGGGTATTTTGCGCCAATTCTGCCAGAACAGGTATATATTCGTACAGCAAATAACCACCGCCCGCCAACAACATCGTCAAGAACAGCATACCCGTAAACCCTTCAGGCTTTTCCCAAAAACTCTTTGGTTTTAATTCTTTAAACTCCATAATTGTATTTATAATATATTGATTTTCATTGTTTTATATCGTGTAATATCGAATTTATTCGACATATGTCTAATGTGTCGAATGAATTCGACACTACATTTTACCCCCTCAGTATTTTCACATAATTTCATGTTTCCACACATCCACACCACGCTTTTTATCCGAAAATTTAACACCTATTAAAAACACTTTTTTTCCTTTATTCAAATACGGCACATGATATTGATTGTCCTTAATTTGTTTCAAAGCCGATTGTGCTGATTTATTGACTTTAAATTCAAAAACATAGACAAAATTATCATTTTCGACTATTGCATCTATTACGCCCAGACGGTGTTGCACTTCAGCTTGCATTTTCAAGCCCAATAGATGAAAGGTCATAAAAATAATCGCATGATAAAAATTTTCATAATTTTGTTTGAATAAATCGGCTGGTATTGTAGCGAATAGTTGGTCAATATGCTGCATGACACCTTTCACATCGCCATTATTCAACATATTTCGCAATGTGAATAATTTAACATCGCCTTCGGATCTGTTAATATCCAAATATTCACTCAATAAGAAATTTAGCATAGAAGCCTTAACTTCTTCATTCGGATACCCCATCAAATATATGCCATCTTCAATCTTCTTTTTGATGGTTATATACCCTGTTTGGAATAAAATAGCACGATAATCCAAGCGTTCTAAATCGTAACTTGTCAAAACACTATCGGGCAAAATCATCTCCTCTAAGTTGTATTGGTAGTCATTTTTTAACATTTTTGCTAAAAAAGTAGGTGTTCCTGTTTGAAACCAATAGTTATCAAATACACCTTTCGACAAAAATAATAACATAGAAAAAGGATTATAAACAAAAGTTGTTGCTCTCTTTGAGAAGCAAAAGCCATTGTATAATCGCTTAACTTGTTCTAAACAAGATATATCTGTTAAATTTTGTTCCTTCGCAATATCTTTTATTCTATCCCCAAAGTGTTGTTGTAGTTCTTCTTGTTTCCAGCCGCATATGGACGCATATTGTTCATCTGTAGAAATGTCATTCAAATTATTGAGTGCAGAGAAAATTGAAACTTTTGTAAATTTTGAAATGCCTGTTATGATGAGAAATTGGATATGGTCGTCTTCGTTTTTCATTATTGAATAAAACGGTTTCAACAACTCTCTATTTTCTTTTGCTTGAGCCATATTGTCAGGCAAATTATCAATAATAGGCGTGTCGTATTCATCAATTAAAATCACAACTTTTTTATTAAATTTTTTAAAAAGCTGTCTTATTAACTCTTGATATTTGAATGCTACGCTCGTATCTAACAACTCAATACCATAATTTAAAGCGTGTCTATCAAGCACTTGGTGCAAGGCTTTTTCTAAACCGATATATTTAAAATCTACTTCCGTAAACGATATATGCACAATCGGATGCGCCGACCATTCTATTTTATCCTGTATCCACAAGCCATCAAAAAGGTGTCTTTTTCCTTCAAATAGGGCTTTCAAAGTGCTCAATAACAGCGACTTCCCAAAGCGGCGAGGGCGCGATAGGAAGTAATATTTACCCTGCAACAGTTGGTAAATATCGGGTGTCTTATCTACATACACGTATTTGCCTTCGATAAGCTCCTGAAAACTTTGTATGCCGATTGGATATTTGAGCATATTGGGCTACCCCCTCAGTATTTTTATATTAAAATTGACTTTGTAACAAGTTTTGCTATTGCTACACTTATTTTACAAAGCCCAAAATTTTATTTTGTTAAATGTTCATCGTTCAATGGATAATCTTGTAGATTTTTACCATAAGCTGAATAATGATAGAATTTAACTATACTTTCATTTTCAACTAAAGATTTGACCGATAAATTATTAAACAAATGATATTTCTCTATTAAAGGTTTAAACTTTTCACCAAATGGTGTCATGCAATTATAAAATAGAATTTGCAATTCTGATGGGGTTAATTGTGCCCTTATAAAAGCTGCATACCTTTTTTTATCTTCATCACTTATTGTACTCTTATCAATGAAATTAACAATATGATAAAGTGTTCTAAAATAGTTACTAACCTTATCTTGTCTTGTATTATAATTTTCTATATAAGCTCTAATGATTATATCAATTGGCTTATCTGAACATGAATTAATTAATTTGCCTTGATTATAAATACTGTAAACTTTAAAATTGAAAGTAAAAAAATATGATTTACTTGCCTCGCTTTGAATTTGCGGATCAATTCTATTTTTAATTTCATTAAACAATCCTATTAGCTGAAAAAAAGTACTCTCAAACTTCTGTAATCTAAGTGTCTCATTTTGCTCTTGCATTTCTTTCTTCTGCCCTTCCAATTCAAAACGAGTAGCTTTAAGTTCTATTTGATTATACAATATATCTAGCTGTTGCTGCAATAATTGTTGCTTTTGACCTAAAAAAGCAACATATACTAAAACTAAACCAGCTAAAGACCAAGCTGCGCCTGTCGTACCTGAAACATAATCACCTATATTACCTAGTTTACTTAACTCATTATCATCAATGGGAACAAACATTTTATAAATACCCCATGTTGCAAGTAAAAAGCCAATAGAGATGAAAACCCAAGCAACTTTTTTATAAAAATCAACTTCTTTTTCCAATTCTTCAACTGACTGTTGTATTTCTTTTTCCCTTTCTTCTAATCTTTTAAACTCTTTTTCTAAATCGGTCATAGTGAATATTTGTTTTAAATTTCTAAGTACATGACAAAAAAGGCAAAGTCAATTTACGAATAAGAATTTCAAAGGCATTTAAAAGAGCTTGCGCTAAAATTTCTAATCCGTAAGC
>JAYVKQ010000666.1:0-3465 GCA_043768285.1 Saprospiraceae bacterium
GAACCCGACACTCTTTCCATATTAAATCAATTAATGGAAATACCAGAATTAGAACAGTTTGCACTGGTGTACGTGATTTCATTAAAGGCAAAGTAAGACAATATCTAAAATAAAACATATTTAAAATATTGATAGGTAATGTTTTATGTAAATTACTATTAACATAACCGTAATTAAATCGTTTAAAAAATTTATTGAAAATACTGAGGTGGTGCTATTTAATCTCAAAAATAAACGTCCCTGCAACCAAAGTTAATTGATACATATTATCCTTAGAAACGGGCAATAATTTTTGATTTTGTAGCAACTGTTGCCCTGTTTTGAGTTTTAATTTTAATGTTGCTGTAGCATTGGGCGGTATAGTCACTTGATATATAATTTTGTTTCCTTCCTTTTTCCAATTGGACTTAATAGTGCCCGTAGGCGCATTAAAAGAAGCTTCAAATTCTGTCAATCCTTCTACAAAATGCGGTTCAAGCAAAATATTTTTAAAACCTGCCTGACGTGGGTCGGGCTTGATACCTGCCAAGCCTTTATATAACCACGCCCCTATTTCGCCGAACATAATATGGTTCATAGATATATCAGATTTGGCATCAATGGGCCAGTTTTCATACAAGGTTGTTGCCCCATTTTTTATCCACCAACCCCACGAAGGAAAGGTTTCTTGGGCGGCAATTGTGTACGCGAGGTCGGCATAACCGTTTTCACTCAACGCATTCAAAATGGCTTTTGTACCCAATAAACCGACATCTAAATGATAATTATCCACTTCTACCCTTTTGGCAAGATTAGCGGCAACAATATTTTTATACTCACTCGGGACAAGCCCCCAATACAACGGCACACTCATTTCTGTCTGAAACCCAGAACCATATATACCTTTTTCTGTATTGAAATATTTGTCATTAAACGCCTTTTTAATTTTATCCGCTAATTGTGAATAGTGGTTAAAATCAGCTTTTTTGCCCAATAATTGAGCAGTATTGGCTAAAATAGTCGCATCTACATAATAATACGCCGTCGAAGTCAATTCAACGGGCGTTTTGGATTTTACAGGCACCCAATCGCCTAATCCCCAAGTCGTCAAACCCGTCGGCGCAATATCCGTGATATGGTCAATATAGCGTTTTATATTGTCATAACAGTCTGACAATAGTTTTTTATCGCCATAAAAAAGATAGATATGCCAAGGGATTATCGCAATCGTACTTGTCCAATCGGGACCATTGCCCCACTCATATCCCCAGCCACTTGACGGAATAATAGACGGCAAAACGCCGTTGGCTTGTTGTTCGTCACGATGGTCGGCAAGCCATTTTTCATATATCGTAATGCCATCAAAATTGTATAAACCCGTTTCGATAGCAATATGCGCATCGCCTGTCCAACCATTTTTTTCACGCTGCGGGCAATCGGTTGGGTAACCAAAAAAATTAGATAAATAGGCGTTGTTGGTAGCTGCCCAAATTTTATTAATCGTTGGATTTGATGTCTGAATATGCCCAATCGGCGGCACATCGCTGTGCATAAAATAGCCTTTTACGCTTTCTTTATACAACTCAATAGGCTTATCGCTCGACACTTCTACATATTGAAAACCTTTGTAATTGAACTTGGGCATAAAGGTTTCTTCGCCGTTGCCTCTTAGAATAAATATATCCGTTTGAAAAGGGTCAGTATCATCAGTTGGGCGATAATGCACGTCAATATTGGATAAGTCCACGTGCCCATTGTCGTAAATCCGTTCACCATGTTTTAGTTTTATAACCGTACCAGCTTGTCCTTTTAAAGTGATTTTGCTTACCCCAGCAATATTTCTACCCAAATCAAAAACATAGTTTTGAGCATCAAATTTTTGCATTTTTGCGGGTAAAATCTCCTCTACATCTCGAATAGGATGCAATGCTTGAGCGACTATATTTGGAGAAGGCACGGCGCGAAAAACAACATTTTTCCAAGCAGTATCACTAAAATTAGTGGTATCCCAGCCTTTTTGCTCTAAGCGTGCGTCATAATGTTCGGCGGTGTAAATGCTGTTAAAAATGATAGGACTGAGAGCTGTTTTCCAATCCTTCCCTGTTGAGACTACCCCCTCAGTATTATCGTCATATTTTACCCGAATATCCATACAAAAAGTAGGTCGCCCACGCCAGGGTGCTTTATCGAAATACCAAACGGCAGTTGATTGATGGTTGTACCAACCATTGCCCAATATAACACCGATCGCATTTTCGCCTTCTTGTAATTGAGGGGTAATATCGTGCGTAACATATAAAGTGCGCCTATCAAAACGGGTGTACATAGGGTCGAGGCGGTGATTGCTTATTTTTTGACCATTGATAGTTAGCTCATATAATCCTGCCACCGCGATATATGCCCTTGCGGAAACAATTTTTTTAGACAAAGAAAATGTTTTTCTAAAATAAGGGGCAACTTTGTTTTGAATATCGCGGCTGTCGCTAATCCACGCACCTTTCCAATTGTCCATGTGCATCATACCCATTTCAAAATGGGCGATGGGCGCATCTTTATAGGCTGCGCCTTTATTATTCCATAGCACCACTTTCCAAAAATATATAGTAAAAGGCTTTAAAGTCGCGCCTTTATAGGTAATTAATTGTGTATTTAAAACAATTTTAGCCGTTTGCCACATATTGCCGATGCCGCGCAAAACCTGCGTTTTGTCCGTGCCAACAATGATTTGATACGCCGATTGTTGCGCCCCAACTGAGGGGTCATCCAAACGCCACGACAGGCGCGGATTGGGTGCATCTATACCCAATGGATTGACAAGGTGCTCACATTCTAAGTCTTTGGCGTTGGCAAAAGCAGCGACAGAAAAGAAAAGGACAAGGGCGCATTTTAATATAAGGGCGATGGTGTTTTTCATTTTGCTTGTTTTTATTATTTTAAATTACCACATAGATACATAGAAAACACAGTTTTTTTACATGAAAACTTGATATAAATTTAAAGCTAATACATAGAACTTTGGAAAGAGTAGATATTGTGAAAAAGAAGGTTGAAACTTTGTTTTTCTTTCATTATCTTTGTATTATACGAATATCGGTTTTGAACCTATTATTTGCATGTATTGTAAATATATTAACCAAATTATAAATGAATAGAATTATCACACTCGATGAGTTTATCATCCGAAGGCAAAATGATTTTGACTATGC
The DNA here is from genome assembly GCA_043768285.1 of Saprospiraceae bacterium. Classification (GTDB taxonomy): domain Bacteria; phylum Bacteroidota; class Bacteroidia; order Chitinophagales; family Saprospiraceae; genus JAAFJT01. The sequence goes on from JAYVKQ010000666.1 coordinate 3,186, forward strand.
AACAGGTGAATTAACCGCCCTATTACGAGACATTGGCGTTGCCGCTAAAATCGTCAATCGAGAAGTCAATAAAGCGGGATTGGTCAATATTTTAGGCATGGATGGTTCGCAAAATGCCTCAGGCGATACCGTTCAAAAATTAGATGTTTATGCCAACGAAAAATTGATAGAATGTCTTAAAAACAGTGGCGAATGTTGCGCTATTGCTTCCGAAGAGTTAGAAGATTTTATTGAAATACCGCCCATTGGCGATAAATCCTCAAAATATATTGTCGTTTTT
>JAYVKQ010000667.1:0-10444 GCA_043768285.1 Saprospiraceae bacterium
ACACTACTTTTATTACCCCCTCAGTCATGCAGAGCTTGATGGCGCGAAACGTGCTCATATTTTCACTTAAAATTATCCAACTATACACATAAATTCATAGATTCGCCCCATAAAAATCAACCTATAAAAAATGTCGAAAAAAGCCTACGTTTTTCCTGGTCAAGCTGCCCAATTTGTGGGTATGGGTAAAGATATGTACGAAACATCAGCCCTTGCCAAAGACCTTTTTGAAGAAGCCAACAGCCTATTGGGCTACCGCATCAGCGATATTATGTTTGAAGGTAGTGAAGATGATTTGAAACAAACCAAAGTGACGCAGCCTTCTGTTTTCCTTCATTCAGTTATCAAAGCTAAATTGTCGAGTGACCGTTTTGACCCCGATTGTGTGGCGGGTCATTCTCTTGGCGAGTTTTCAGCATTGGTCGCGGCGGGTGGCATTACGTTCAAAGATGGTTTGCTATTGGTACAACAACGCGCCCTTGCTATGCAAAAAGCCTGTGAAGCTACGCCCAGCACAATGGCAGCGATATTGGGTTTGTCGGATGATATTATTGAAAAAATATGCGCCGATATTACGGACGATATAGTCGTACCAGCCAATTATAATACGCCCGGGCAATTGGTAATATCCGGTTCAATTAATGGGATTAATCGCGCTTGCGAATTGTTGAAAGCGGCGGGAGCAAAACGGGCTTTGGTATTGCCCGTAGGTGGGGCGTTCCATTCACCCCTGATGAAACCTGCCGAAGATGAGCTAAAATATGCGATTGAAAATACGGAATTTGTAAAACCGATATGCCCTCTATATCAAAACGTAGATGCCAAACCGCATACTTCGCCTACGGTCATTAAAGAGAATTTAATCAAACAATTGACAGCCCCCGTGCGCTGGACGCAAATCATGTTGAATATGATTGAAAGCGGTGTTACTCATGTGTATGAGGTCGGCGGCAATGGCAAAGTACTGAGGGGTATGTTCTCGCAAGTAGATAGAAATTTGGCAAGCGAGGCGTTGTAAAACTATAATCTATCAACTATAATCTATCAACTATAATCTATCAACTATACTCTATCAACTATAATCTATCAACTATAATCTATCAACTATAATCTATCAACTATAATCTATCAACTATAATCTATCAACTATAATCTATCAACTAATAAACCATGTTTTTTGCCCTTTCCAAATTGCTCTATTTCATTATCCAACCCATTGTATGGTTAGTTGTACTATTGGCGTGGGCGTATTTTACAAAAAATGAAAAAAAAAGGGTCAAAATAGGGAGGGGTTGCTTTATTATGGTGATATTGATGACCAATCCTTTTTTATCAAATCGAATATATCGAGCTTGGGAAATCAAGGAAACACCTATGGCAACGATGCAGGATACATTTGATGTAGGTATCGTTTTAGGTGGATTTAGTGATGGTGATATATATGCCTACAAAGATAGATTGAATTTGAATTGGGGCGGCAATCGCTTTTTAGATGCGGTAGTATTGTATAAAAGGGGCTTAATAAAAAAGATATTATTAACGGGTGATGACGGACGATTATTAGGAGAACGTGTCAGTGAAGTTGATTTAGCAAAAGTGTCTTTACTGCAATTAGGTGTACCCGACAGCGATATTTTGATTGAAAATAAAGCTAAAAATACGCGAGAAAATGCCGTATTTACTAAAGAATTATTAGAAAAAGTAAATTTGAATAGCTCAAAATTACTCCTAATTACGTCTGCTCATCATATGCGCCGTTCAATGGGCTGTTTTGATAAAGTAGGTCTTAAATACACGCCGTTTACTGCGCATTTTATGGCAGATAGGGCGCAATGGGATACGCGAAGTACGATTGTCCCCGATAGCATGGCGTTTTTTAAATTTGAAAAGATTTTGAAAGAAATAGTCGGTTATGTGGTGTATTGGATGCAAGGATATATTTAGAAAATCAAAAAAAGCCCCTCGTCTTACTACAAACCTTAGTTTCGTTAGAGTACCAAAGTAGTACACATAATTATAAATAAAAACATGAATACAAGCAAAAAAGATATAGAGACGAGAGCGGATATTGAGCAATTGATGCGCACTTTTTATGATACATTATTGAAAGACCCATTAATGTCGCCCCATTTTGCAAACACAGATTTTAATCACCATATGCCGCGTATCGTAAGTTTTTGGGCATTTATATTACTTGATGAACCCATGCAAGTAGGCAACGTTTTCGATGCCCATCGCCATTTAGATATAGATGACCGCCATTTTGACCGCTGGATAAGCACATTTTGCAGCACAGTTGATGCGCATTTTGAAGGGAAATTAGCCGACAAAGCGAAGTATAATGCCGAGGTGATAGGACATACCTTTCAATCGAAGATGCGTTTTTTGTCGAAATAATATGTATAAATTAGGTAGTTTTATTTAGACGATTTACGTTTACTCAATTGACTTGGGTACATCATTACCACAGAATGAAGGCTTCCAATAGTTTTTGAAAATAAGTAAGTCAATAAAATAAACCCGTCGTGATAAGTAGATGTACGATAATAAATGTACGATGTACGACTTGTAATATATTCATTATCAGTGTACTATGAAAAATAAAATTGCCGATTATTTACATCTACCTACTTATGTCGTCATCAACGGGTTTATTTCTGTACATCAATATGTCTTTGTATTATGAAATAATTACCTATATATTTTCACAAAAGCATCAACCTTTTTATCATTCACAACACCGTGAGCGAAATCAAAAGCCGCTTTTTCTACCTCAAATCGTTGGACACATACGCCATACATACGGGTATCTGAATATTGCACAACCTCAACGGTATCAAAACCTTTGGCTTCCATTTTTTTCTTTTGTATCAAAGCATTTTCTTTTTCTGAATATGTGCCAACTATCACCAAATATTTCCCTTTTCGCACTGATGTTACACTTTTTGCAGTAAAAGTGGGCGTTTCTATCTCAATTTCTTTCGGAAATACTGAGGGGGTAGGTAAAATTACTTTTTCTTTTTCAGCAATAGAATATAAAGGTTTACTTTCCAATGCTGGCACAACCCATTTCAATAAAGGCGTATCAATCACTATTTTATAGGCAATATGCTTAGGTATAATCTGACTTAGTTGCGGTGCAGCTTCCATTGCATCACCCCCCTCAGTAGAAGCGATGATTTGTTCCTCCGCTTCTTCAAAAATTGGGTCGTCAATAGTCATAGTACACGTAAAACTGAATATATCATCTTCGCCCTTGCTTTTTGCGCGGTTAGATGTGAAATAGCCCGATTTTTTATCCCCATTTATCAAAATGCCAAAATCATCGGCACTACTATTAATAGGTTTGGGTAAATGCGTTGGTACTCGCCAGTGGTTATCGCTTTTTTCGGAACGATATATATCCAAGCCGCCACAGCCTTTTTTTCTATCTGATGAAAAATATAATTTATTATCAGTAGAAATATAAGGGAAAAACTCGTTGTCTGATGTATTGATACTCGGTCCTAAATTGACAGCATTACTCCACTCACCATTAATATAGGTACTTACATACACGTCCCAACCGCCAAATCCATTTGGGGCATTAGAAGCAAAATAAAGTTTTTTGCCATCAGCTGAAATGGTTGGATGCGCGCAATCAAACTCGGAACTATTGAAAGGCAATTTTACAGCACTCGACCAGCCTTGCCGCGTCATTTCTACCATATATAATTGCTTGCTACCTTTCACGTGGCTGCGTGTGAAAAACGCTTTTCTAATATCTTTATCAAAACAAAGAGGACCATAACTGTGTCGAGGCGACGCATCAGCAACAAAAGCGATGGGTTTTTGCAATTGATTGAGTGTATCGCGCCGTGCCAAGAGGGTAGAGGTGAATTTATAGGAATTGTAATCCTCATTATCGTGCCCGATAGTAAAAGCTGGATTGCTGGTGATAAATACAACGCCATTGGCAAAAGCCGTTGGGCAATATTCGTGGAAAGGCGTATTGAGTTCGGACTCATTGTCCACAAAAATTTCATTTTGTGCATAAGAGATACCCCCCCTCAGTATTAGGGCAATAAAAAGAGAAATTATGTATTTTGTTTTCATGGTGTTACAGTGTTTTAATATGCTTCAAGAATTTGTTTTTTTAATCAGGGAAGCCGTCAGTTGCCATGGGATTCAAAATTTAGTCGTGCTGGCTTTTGCGCATCATAGATACTACAAAACTTAAAAAAAGGAAATGGTACTGACGACACCCTGTAATTTCAGCGATAAATCGGTAATTGAGAACTTGGGAACCATATAGAGATTTGATAAATGTTCACGGTTATTATAGTAAAAATACGTTAGAGATTATGACTGTAAAAATGACTTGGCAGGATGTGTTTGTAACCATTTAGTTAAATAATATTCAAATATAATGTATAAAAAAGATAAATATGAAATTTTTCAATAGGTTTTGAATATCATTAACATATACTTTTTAATTATACATTATATTAAAATACAATGACATATGGCTTCCTTAACATGGGAATTACACTAATCTATATTTGTATAGTTTACAATTTTATTTTTTTAATACTTTATTTTTAAATGTATAAAAGTTTAGAAATCATAGGGTATTGAGTATAATGGTTCAGATGTTAATATACTATAAAAAAAAAGTGTTAAAAAAGTTTGTTATTAACACCGTTTTCTCTACATTTGTAACCGTATTCTAAGTCAAACAACACTTTGATAAACTTTTGTAAACATAGACATGGGAAAACCATTAACATTATTATTTTCGTTAGCTTTCGTAACGTGGCTTATTGGGGGCACGATATGGTACAAAAAGCGATATTGTGATGCACCCGTTTCGATTGAAAATATTGCACCTGTAGTAGCTGCAAGAGACCAAATTAATCCTGTTTTGTTTTATTTCCCGTTTGGGCAAACACGTCCCGTTTTGATGAGCGAAAGTGTTGCATCCCTGAAAAAAACAGCCGATTATCTTAATCAAAACATTGATAAAAAATTAGTGGTGAGCGGTCTGGCTTCTGCTAAGGAAATATCTATGAATACTTTGGATGTCGGGAAAGCTCGAGCTGAGGCTATCAAAAGTTTGTTGATAGATTTAGGGGCACTCCAAACTGCTTTAGAGGTGGAGTCGAAGCAAGTGGAAAAACTCGAATTCACCAACGGTAATTTAATTAATGGCGTTAATTTTACCATCGTTGATAACCCCGATGCGCGTTTTCAACCCATCAATTTTTATTTCTCAACCAATCAGTCAGAATTTGTAGAGACAGTCGAAATTGAAGCGTATTTAACCAATTTAAAGCGATTTTTAGCCGCAAATTCAACCATAACTTTGGATATTGTTGCTTACACCTCGATAGGCGAAAAAAAGAAAATTGGCGATAAACGGTTAAGTTTTCTTAAATCGCTCTTGTTAAACAAGGATTTTAATCTGAAACAAACAAATTTTAGGCAAAAAGCCTCTCAAAAACCGATTGCTAAAAATAAAGAAGACATTAAAAATCAACGCTTAGAAATTAGGTTGATTAATCCCTAAATTTTTGGGAGTAGGATTAGGTAAACATCACTTAGAACTTGCGTAAACAGAACACCTATGAGTTGCACAACAGCAGTCTTCACTTTAATGGCAGGAGCCTCTATGTTAGGAGGTTTGGCAATTTATACTTACTGGCGTAGCTTAATGGATACTCACAAGCAAAAGGCTAATTCCCTTAACGTTGCTTTAAGTACTTTACAAGAAGAACGCAGGTCTGCCATCGAAAAATCCGATAATATGTTTACTGAAAATGCGTCTCAATCTTCTGAAATTGAGCGTTTGAATCAAGATTTAGATAAATTGAAATCCACGATTAGTCGAATGGAACATGATAATCAATTGATATTGCAAGAATACGCTCGTATGGAATCATCCATAAAAGTCAATAGGTCTTATGTTACCCTCAATGGGTACGGACAAAGTTCTGGAAGCATCACGAATAAAGATTTATCTTTATTCTAAGATGCGTCTCTCTTAATTTGGTTTAGTTTGTTTACTTTTATAGTGCTGCATTGGATGAAATCGCAAGTCGAAAAGACTGCGATTTTTTTTTTTGTACAAAACCACCTCTTATACTAAGACGTTGCACAGCAACGTCTCTACCGAATAAATTCGTTGAACTTTAAAATAGTATGCGCAGTATTTCTAATAAAAAAAAGAGATATAGACCATGATAGGCTACATCTCTTTCTTTTTATCAAAAATACTAAGGGGGGTATTATCCCTCCGTCTTTTCTTTATTCTCCATATTTTCGAGTTTTTCAGCCTCTTTTTTAGCTTTTTCCGATTCCTTCCAAGCCTTTACCCGTTCATCTTCAACGTCATAGGCTTTGATGATTTCTTTGACCAAACGATGGCGCACAACGTCTTCGGCGGTTAAGCGAACTTGTACAATACCTTCGATGCCTTGTAATATATCCAATGATTGAGGCAAGCCTGACCTAACATTCCATGGTAAGTCAATTTGGGTCAAGTCACCCGTTATGACACATTTTGCACTTGGTCCTAAGCGGGTCAAGAACATTTTCATTTGCGGTGGAGTAGAGTTTTGCGCCTCGTCAAGTATGATAAAAGCATCGTTAAGCGTGCGTCCGCGCATAAACGCGAGTGGCGCAATCTCGATGACGCGGTTGGTCATAAATTGACTTAACTTTTCGGGCGGAAACATATCATCCAACGCATCATACAGTGGACGTAAATATGGGTCAACCTTATCCTTCAAGTCACCAGGTAAGAAACCCAGATTTTCACCTGCTTCAACGGCTGGGCGCGTAAGGATAATTTTTTTAACAGTTCTATTTTTCAAAGCCCGTACTGCCATAGCCACAGCTGTGTAGGTTTTGCCCGTACCCGCGGGTCCTATGGCAAACACAATGTCATTGGTTTCGATGGCATCCACCAATTTTTTTTGGTTGCGCGTTTTGGCTTTGATGGGCGTACCGTCTTTGCCATGCACAATCACGGCATTGGTAACACCATTGGATAGGCGCGTTTCGTAGGGGTTTTCACCCGCCAACATATCCTCAACGGTATGAGCCGATAGTTCTTTATGCTCGCGGAGCATACGCACCATCATTTCAATTTTGTCTTTCACCCGTTGCGAATCGTTGGAACGCTCGCCATTGATTTTGAGTTGAGAGCCGCGCGATGTAATCGTTACATCTGGGTAAGCCTTGCGGACAAGGTTGAGTTTGGCGTTGTTTTCTCCGTAAAGTTCTACCAAATCAACATCTTCGATGTTTAAAATAATTTCGCTCAAAAATGTACCTCTTTAAATATGTGTTAAATATAAGATGAAAAATGAAAATCTGTAAGTCGTTCAGTATTAGTAACAAAGGTATATAAAATTATTCCAATACTGAGGGGGTAATTAATTTACTTAAATTTTGGTATAAAATTAACATGTTTAAGCATATAGAGTTGTATTTTTGTAAAAATTAGATTTATTTTAACAGGAAAAGTATCGCATATGAACATCAATCAGGGAAAACGAAACAGCAATATATGGCAATAGTAACTTTAACAACGGATTTTGGACTACACGATTATTATGTACCCGTTATAAAAGGGGCGATGCTGCATCAACAGCCCGACCTCAATATCGTGGATATTTCACACAACATCAAGAGCCATGATATAGTTCAAGCGGCTTTCGTTTTGCGCAATACTTGGCATTACTTTCCTGATGGAACGGTTCATGTGGTTAGTGTCAATAACTTTGGGGGCGAAAAACGGCGTTTTTTGGTCTTTCAACAGGACAATCATTATTTTGTCGGTCCCGATAATGGCATATTTTCTCTGATATTTGATACCCCCCCTCAGTATGTATATGGTATTTCCTTCGATGGTTTGAATTTTCAGCACGTTCGCGATTGCGTTGCCGAAGCCGTGGGGCGTATTGTCCGCAACGAGCCTTTGGCAGAGATGGGTACATTTGTAGAAGATATGGTGCAACGGATAACGCTACAACCTGTTATCAGTAAAAATCAAATCCGGGGTGCTATTATATATGTAGATAACTACGAAAATTGTGTGTTGAATATCAATAAAACGCTATTCGAGCGCGTAGGGAAAAACCGCCCTTTCAATCTGTACTTCAAACGCCATGAACCCATTAAGGGGCTTTCGCAACACTATAACGATGTGCCAATCGGCGAGATACTATGCCTTTTCAATTCAGACTTTTTAGAAATAGCGGTTAATATGGGAAAAGCCTCGGAGCTGTTGGGCTTAAAGGTGGAAGATACTGTTCAGATTGATTTTGAGGAGTAAAAGATATAAGATTTATCTGATTTCAAGTAAATCATAATAATAAGGTTGCCCAATAATGGCTTTAGGTTTGAGAAAAACATCAATAGTGCCAGACCAATATTCCTTGACAATTGATTTTAAAATCTCGGCTGTAGTTGATATAATATAGGTATTTTCAGTCTGTTTATTTTCTGATTGAACGGTTACTGAAAAAGTGTTTTTTTGAGCATCTGCCTGTACGACTATACCAGATGTCCAAAAATTTAACTTTTCGCCTGTTAGTGCGCGTTTATTAGCTAACTCTTCTGGAAAGCCATATTTTGCAATCGTTTCATTGGCTTGCTGTAATTTTTTTGAAGCAAAATTTTCAGAATTATCCAATTCAGGGTACTACTAAAACATATTTTTTTTAGATATTAGACTTTCATGTTACGGTATAAAAAAATAATGTGTAAACCAGTATTTAAAATGTTATAATTTTTATCTTGCTTTTATTTAAAATTATGACAATCAATATACTAAACATTAATATATTTGGCAATATATTTGCCATTATTTAAGTAATTTTTTATTGTGAATTAATCTTGTCTGCGGCGAAGAACGAGCCGATGAATGTAAACTATCCCAAACAGATAAACAACACATCATTCAACGAAAGCGGCTTCGCTGTTTTTTTTTTAGCTTTCACAACAGAGTGACACGTCTTAAACAAGGGCGTGTCACTCTTTTTTTTATAAAAAAATATCAAAAAATTGCCTTTTTCCTTGCAAATTCAATTCTTAAATCTATATTTGGGTTTTGATTGAAACCACTTTAACAACAGTAAACTATTTTTATAAACCAATTCTCATTTATCAAAACCTATGGAAAAAGCCATTAAAATGATAAGCCTAATATTGGGCGGTGGACAAGGCTCGCGCTTGTATCCCCTAACCAAAGATCGTTCAAAACCAGCTGTGCCTATTGCCGCCAAATATCGCTTGATTGATATTCCGATTTCAAACTGTATCAACAGTGGCGTGCGTCGTATTTTTGTTTTGACGCAATTCAACTCTGCGTCGTTGAATCAACATATCAAAAACACCTACCATTTCGACCATTTTAGAGGCGGTTTTGTGGATATATTGGCAGCTGAACAAACCCCTGATAATCCAGGGTGGTTTCAAGGAACAGCCGATGCGGTGCGCCAGTCGTTGCGCCACCTCAATCCGCATGATTATGAGTATATCCTCATTTTGTCGGGCGACCAATTGTATCAAATGGATTTTCTCACGATGGTGAAAGAGCATATTGCCAAAGGTGCAGAGTTGAGCATCGCCACTATTCCCGTTGATGATAAAGACGCGCCAAGTTTTGGTATCATGAAAGTATCGAATAAGGGCATTATAGAAAGTTTTATTGAAAAACCTAAAAAAGAATTGTTGCCGCAATGGGTATCGCCCGTATCGAAAGCAGATGCGAAGGCGGGTAAAAACTATTTGGCGAGTATGGGTATTTATATTTTCAATAAACAAACCTTGATTGATTTGTTGGATGCCCAAACTGATGCTACTGATTTTGGTAAAGAAATTATCCCTTCCGCTATTACGACGGGTAAAAAAGTAGCGAGTTATCAATACAATGGTTATTGGACGGATATCGGAAATATCGCCTCTTTCTTCGAAGCCAATCTTGAATTGACGGATAATTTGCCCAAATTTGACCTTTATAGCATGGAAAATCCCGTCTTTACACGGGCGCGTATGCTGCCACCATCAAAATTATTCGGTTCTACTTTGAAAAAAGCGGTGATTGCTGATGGCTGTATCGTCCATGCCAAATCCCTTGAACGCGCTTTAGTCGGGGTTCGTAGCCGCGTGGGTGAAAAAACAGTGATTAAAAACTGCATTATGATGGGAGCTGACTATTATGAGCACATTAATGTTTTGAAACTCAAAGACCGCGTGCATATGGGCGTAGGTAAAAATTGCCATATCGAAACCGCTATTTTGGATAAAAATTGTCGCATTGGTGATAATGTGGTTATCAAAGGCGGTGCAGGTTTGGAAAATATGGAGACTGATAATTACTGCATCGTGGAAGGTATTGTCGTTGTCAAAAAAGGGGCAACTATAGAAAATGGTGCTAAAATTGGCTTGGTGGATT
>JAYVKQ010000668.1:0-14725 GCA_043768285.1 Saprospiraceae bacterium
TGATGCCAAACGCTATATTATTTTTGACTTAAAAGCCTTGACGGTCAAAGAAGTAAAGCGTGAAATCAGTATCAAAGAATTTGAAGCTTCTGGTAAAATCAGAGAAAACCTTTGGGAAACGCTCGTTGGCGATGGTATGAGTTATGAACTCACAGATAAAGTAGAAGATGCGCTGAAATATCAAGTAGATTTGCGCAAATTTAAAAAAGGGGATGAATATAAAATCATTTGGGAAGAAGAATTGGTTGAAGGTCGCTCAGTGGGCGTTAAAACTATGAAAGCGGCATACTTTAAAAAGAGTGACGATACGAAACCTATTCACGTTATCTTTTTCGATAATGGCTCCGAACGCGGCTGGTACACCAAAGATGGCCTTCCAATGCGCGATGGCTTCTTAAAATCGCCTTTAAAATATAGCCGCATCACCTCGCATTATAGCAAAAACCGTTTGCATCCTATTCTGGGGTACCATCGTCCTCATTTTGGTACTGATTATGCAGCACCACACGGTACACCGATATTGTCAGTTGCCGATGGTGTAGTTATGGAAGCACGTTATGCTGGCGGTAATGGCAACTACGTAAAGATAAAGCATATGAAGCCTTACGAGTCGCAATACCTACACATGAGCCGTTTTGCCAAAGGTTTGAGACCTGGCACGAAGGTAAAACAAGGTGAGGTCATCGGCTACGTGGGTTCTACGGGTTTAGCTACTGGACCACATGTATGTTTCCGTTTTTGGAAAAGCTCAAAACAAGTGGATCATTTGCACGAAAAATTGCCACAAGTTTCTACTTTCTCAACTACCGATAGAGCGCGTTTTAAACTAAAATCAGATAGCTTAATTACGCAGCTTACAAATGTGCCTTTTTTAGATGAAAATGGTATGAAGTTGCAGAAAAAAGTATTGACAACACTGAGGGGTAAGCCGTAAATTGATTAATATGAGCGAATTACTAACAAAAGAGTTTGAAAACTGCCGCCCTCAATTGCGTTCTTATATATTGCGTTTATAAATTTTAAAAAAAAATCTCAATTTACCTATCATTTATTATAATCCAATCACGTCTCCTTCTTTACAAATCCCAAAGCCTTGTTTGAGAACATCTTGCCTTTCGGGTGTTTGTCTTAATATAGGATTGGTATGGTTGATATGGATAAAATGAATTTTAGATTTTTCGATAGCATTTTGAAATACATTAATCGTTTCTTCTATAAAAGGGTGTGGTATCTCACGCATATCGCGGTTGGGTATTTCTCCATTTTTATAAAAAGTACCATCGAGCAAAGCCATATCCACGTTTTTCACTTCCACTTTAATATCGCGCTGCCATTTCGTCCATTTATCAATATCAGGAATAAACAAAATACGCTTATTTTTACCCGAAATGACATAGCCCACTGTTTCTGAAAATTCATCTCTATGCGGTACTATAAGTGGCTTGATGGATATGTTTTTTGACAAAAACACAGGCGTATCATCCTTTAAAGTCATCAATTTGATATTTTTAAAACTAACCAATTGGCTCCAAGGTCCATTGTTTTCTAAAAATTGTTTCATTTTTGGCATTGCATGCACAGGCGTTTCTTTTGCCCCAACCGCCTCTCTGCCCAAATACATTAAACCAGTGTAATGCCCTATATGTGCGTGGGTAAGAAAAACGCCACTCAACGGTCGGGTCTTATCCGTTAAGTACCCCCTCAGTATTTTTTCTTGTTTTGTGAAATCTGGCGTGGCTTCTATCATAAAAACTTGTTGGTTTTCTTTATCCACAATACCAAGGCAAGTGACATTTTGGCGTGCTTCTTTACCTTTTTCTACAGCTTCGCAACATATTTTGCCACAATAGGGATGCGGATAGCCTGCATCTTGGGCGATGCCCAGTATGGTGATGAATTGGTCTGGTGTTTTATTACCCCCCTCAGTCACGCTTTTATCGTGATTATGAATATTTTTGACAGTTTTGCAGCTAAATAAAAACAATATAGCTGTAGAAATGAGGATTTTCGTCATGTAGTTGTTTTTTTATGTCACAGGGCTTAAACAGAGAAGACACAGAGGTACACAAAGTTGTATAATCTCTATAAACCGTTGTGTCTTCTCTGTTTAAGCTCTGTGACATCTTATAAAAATAGAAGTATATCAATGCGATTCTCTATTCACTTTATCACCCGATCCGCCGCGTAAGAAATCAAAATCTGCCCCTTCGTGTGATTGCGTCACATGATTTATATAGAGTTTTACATAGCCCCGTTTGTAGCCCAAATCAAGGGGTTTCCATTTTTTACGGCGTTCAGCTAAATCGGTATCGCTGACGTGGAGGTGTATATAGCGTTTTTCAACATCTACCTCAATCATATCGCCATTTTGTACCAAGCCCAAATTACCACCCACTGCAGATTCGGGAGAAGCGTGAAGGAAAACAGTGCCATAAGCTGTACCACTCATACGGGCATCAGATATGCGCACCATATCGGTAATGCCTTTATCCAATAATTTTTTAGGCAACGCCATATTACCTACTTCGGGCATACCAGGGTAGCCTTTAGGTCCTACGTTTTTTAATACCATGACGCTCGTTTCATCTATATCTAAATTGGGGTCGTCAATACGCGCGTGATAGTCTTCAATGGTTTCAAAAACAACGGCTCTACCTTTGTGCTTCAAGAGATGTTTAGAAGCAGCAGAAGGTTTGATAACAGCCCCGTTTTCGCATAAATTACCTTTCACAACCGCGATACCCCCCTCAGTCAAAATGGGTTTTTCTACCCGTGCGATGACTTCTTCATTCCAGTTTTTGACATTTTCGGCATTGTCAATAAGGCTTTTGCCATTCACCGTTTTCGTTTGATGCAAGTGTTTTTTCATTTCATTTATGACAGCGGGTAAGCCACCCGCATAGAAAAAATCTTCCATCAAATACTTGCCAGACGGCATCAAATTGAGCAAAAACGGCATTTTTGACCCTACTTTATCAAAATCGTCAAGGTCTAAATCCACACCGATACGCCCTGCAATTGCTAATAAGTGAATAACAAAATTTGTGGAACCGCCCACTGCCGCGTTCATCATAATGGCGTTTTCAAACGCCTCTCTTTTCAATATTTCAGACATTTTCAAATCTTCTTTCACCATATCTACTATGCGCATACCCGTCATATGCGCAATTACTTTTTTACGCGAATCAGCGGCAGGAATGGCTGAAGACCCTGGCAGGGTTAAACCCAAAGCCTCTGCCATCACCGCCATTGTGGAAGCGGTTCCCATTGTGGAACAGTGACCAATACTGCGGCTCATGCAGGATTCAGCTTCTTCAAATTCTTCATCTGTCATTTGTCCTTTTTTCTGCGCCTCGTCAAAACGCCAGACGTGCGTGCCAGAGCCTATCAATTCGCCTTGAAAACGCCCACTTAGCATAGGACCTCCTGTCACAACTATGGTCGGCAAATCCACACTCGCCGCCCCCATAATGAGTGAAGGCGTGGTTTTGTCGCACCCTGTCATCAGTACAATACCGTCAAAAGGGTTGGCACGTATGCTCTCTTCAACAGTCATAGAAGCTAAATTGCGGTATAACATCGCAGTCGGGCGTATGAGGGTTTCGCCCAAAGACATGACTGGAAACTCCAAAGGGAAACCACCCGCTTCATATATACCGTTTTTGATGGATTGCGCTAAATCTCTGAAATGCGCATTGCAGGGCGTTACCTCTGACCAAGTGTTGCAAATACCAATCACAGGTTTACCTTTAAATTGATGCGCAGGAATGCCTTGATTTTTCATCCAAGACCGATATATCATCCCATCTTTACCTGTTTTGCCGAACCAGTCACGGCTGCGAAGCGTTAATTTTTTTTCTTTTGCCATAATAGATTGTGGGTTTTATTAATTCTGAAAAGGTTTGCGGTATTAAGGCTGTAAATATAAGCCATATGTTCTCAATTTATAATGCTCATTTCATAATAGTTGCCTCTCGATAGTTTTTTTTAAAAAGAATGAATACTTTTGTGAAAATATTAAAAAGTTACTTATATTTGTTCATTCTTATTGTTTAGTTATTAATTGCATTATAGACCGAATAAGATGTTTTTAAAATTGAACATTTTTACCCCTCCGTTAGGTGAATTTTTATTTTGTTCGGTCTATTTTTTTATCTAATTGTAAATATATGGCAGAAAAAAAAGTCTCTTATAAAAGAAATATTTTAAAACAGTTTTACTTTTCTCAGGCGCTTTCCTGTGCTGATTTGTGTGAGGTAATGGAAAAAAGTTTACCACTTATTACAAAATTGGTAGGTGAACTTGTAGAAGAAGGTAAGGTCATAGAAACTGGGTTTGCGCCTTCGACGGGCGGACGGCGACCCTTGATGTATTCTGTTAAGCCTGATATTCAATATGTTGTAGCGGTATCAATGGATCAATTGATAACCCGAATTGCCTTAATGGATATGCACAACAATTATGTAGGAACTGTTGAAAAAATTGACTTACCGCTCACCAGAAACCCTACCGCATTGCCCATTTTGACTGACACTATTGACCGATTCATTGAAAAACAAATGGTTGATAAGCTTAAAATTGTAGGTGTCGGTATCGCTATGCCTGGTTTTATAGATGTACAGAAAGGGGTGAATTATTCGTTTCTTCAAACGTCAGAAGGGAGTATTATCCAATATATTTCAGATGCAATTGGCTTACCCGTTTTTATTGATAATGACTCAAGCCTAATTGCCTTAGCAGAACTGCGCTTTGGGGCGGCTATGGATACAAAAAATGCGATGGTTATCAATATGGGTTGGGGTGTTGGTTTAGGAATGATACTCGATGGTGCTTTATATAGGGGCGATAATGGTTTTGCTGGTGAGTTTAGCCATATACCTGTTTTTTCAAATCATACAATATGTAGTTGTGGCAAACATGGTTGTTTAGAAACCGAAACTTCTTTGTTAGTATTGATTGAAAAAACTAAAGAAGGACTGAATGCAGGGCGCACATCTACTTTAAAAGACATTGCTTTTGATAACCCCGAAGAAGCCAATGACCTTATTATTAAAGCAGCATTGGCGGGCGACCAGTTTGCGGTGGAATTATTATCCGAAATTGGTTTTAAAATAGGGCGTGGTGTGGCTATTTTGATACATTTATTAAATCCTAAGTTGATTGTGCTAAGTGGTAGAGGTTCTTTGGCGGGTAAAATTTGGAAAGCACCTATTCAACAAGCCCTCAATGAGCATTGCATTCCTCGTTTGGCGCACAATGCCCAAATTGCGGTATCAGACTTGGGATATAAAGCGGAATTAATTGGCGCAGCCGCTTTGGTGATGGAAAATTTTGAAGATATTAAAGAATATACATCTGATTTTGTAGAACACAATATCATTTTGGCTTAACCTAATTTATGCAACTCAAATTTAATTTATAACCCTAAAAATTCCTCTATACGTAGGTAGAAATACTTAAAAGTGTAATTTGATACCGACACAATAAAGTAGTAAAATATGAATGATTCGTATAGAAATCGTACAGCTTTTTAATGTCGGTATCAAAATTAAAATAAGATTTTTCATGATGGTTCAATTTGATTTTCAAAATATATTTGGTGAAATTATAGGCATTGCGTTTTTTTAATTTAATAAATCCAAACCAATATCCTTACGATAATTTTTACCTTCAAAATCAATTAATGCCGCATTTTTGTTCGATTTTGCCAACGCCGTAGGTATATCCTCACCATAGGCAGTAACGGCAATAACGCGCCCACCATTGGTAACTATTTGATTATCAACCTGTTTTGTCCCTGCATGAAACACCATGCAATCTGTTGCCCCCTCAGTATTGTGGATTATATCACCTTTTTTATAGTCATTTGGATAGCCCCCTGCGGTTAGCACGATAGTAGTCGCCGTGCGTTTATCTTGTCGAATTTTTACATCATTCAATTTACCCTCCCCAAGCATTTTAAACATTTTCACCACATCATTTTTTAGGCGAGGCATCACGACTTCTGTTTCTGGGTCACCCAGACGACAATTGTATTCTATCACCATCGGTTCGCCTTTCACGCTGATAAGTCCAATAAACACAAAACCCTGATAATCAATATTTTGCGTCGTAAAGCCTTCAATAGTAGGTTTGATAATGCGCTCTTCAACTTTACGCATCATGGTTTTATTGACAAACGGCACGGGAGAAACGGCTCCCATGCCGCCTGTATTCAGACCTGTATCGCCTTCACCCACGCGCTTATAGTCCTTCGCCACTGGCAGTATTTTATAGCTTTTACCATCGGTCAAAACGAAAACGGAAAACTCAATACCACTTAAAAATTCTTCAATAACTACAGTGCGGCTGGCATCACCAAATTTGCCATCGAGCATGGTTTTCAATTCAGCACTCGCTTCATCTAAATCATTGATAATCAATACGCCTTTACCAGCAGCCAAGCCATCGGCTTTGAGTACGTAGGGTGGTTGTAAAGTTTTCAAAAAAGCAACCCCCTCACTATGGTTCGATATTTCACGATAAGCGGCGGTGGGTATATTCATTTTCTGCATAAAGGCTTTGGCAAAGGCTTTCGACCCTTCCAATTGTGCGCCATGTGCTGAAGGTCCTATGACAGTTACCCCCCTCAGTATTGCATCGCTTTTTATAAAATTAGCAATGCCTTTTACCAGTGGGTCTTCGGGACCGACTACGACCAGAGTGATTTTTTTATCAATAACCAACTGCTTAATGCCCTGAAAATCAGTGGTTTGTATATTGACGTTTATACCGACCTGCGCTGTGCCAGTGTTGCCGGGTGCAATATAAAGGTGTGTGCAAAGCGGACTTTGTTTCATTTTCCAAGCCAAAGCGTGTTCGCGTCCGCCCGAACCGAGTAACAGAATGTTCATAATCTAATTGGTTAAAAGTATTTATAGACACGGCAAAGTTACGTAAATTTAATTATCTCGATACCGTCCACCGCCACTTAGGCACGAATTTTTCATAGATGAACGATTATAAAGTCGACAAGCGGAACGCAATAAAAAAAAGCCAATAATGCACAAAACTTACACATCTCTTTTTTTTCTTCTTATTTCCTTATTTATTTCCCAAGTACAGCTTGCTGCGCAAGATATTATCATCGAAGATGCGACTGATAATAAAGGCAAAGTGGCATGGCAATGGCGCGTTTCGGTAGGCGATATAGCGTTTGATAAACCCATTACTGCCGAATTTAAAATTAAGAATACAAGTGATAAACCCTTGGTAATCAATGATGTAGCCGTTGGTTGTCATTGTACGGTTGTAGAATTTCCAAAAGAACCCATTGAACCCAATATGGAGGTTTGCATCAAAGCCACATATGATGCCAAGCGAGAGGGGCGTTTCTACAAGCTCATTCGCGTATTTACCAATTTTGACCCTACACGCGCTGTGATGTTGGCGATGGAAGGCACGGTGAAGGCACGGCATCATTAACTTTCCGATTTCCTTTATTACCTTTGCACTCTAAATGCGCAACGGAACGCTGTTCTGTTGAGACATATATTTTCAACGGAACAGCGTTCCGTTGTACTTTAATAAAACACCAACAATATATGATAGTCGTAACAGGTGCATATGGTTTTATTGGCTCTTGCTTAATTGGTTTTTTAAATGAGAAAGGCATAACAGATATTATTGCCGTTGATGATTTTTCAAAAAAAGAGAAAGAACCCAATTTGGCAGAGAAAAAAATAGCAAAGCGGATTGAACGGACGGCGTTTAAACGGTGGTTGGGCAAAAATGCGGCTCAGGTTGCTTGCGTTTTTCATCTTGGCGCACGGACGGACACGACTGAATTTGACTATGCCATTCATAAAAAACTCAATCTCGATTATTCAAAAGATGTATTTTCTATTTGCTTAAATCATTCAATACCAATTATTTATGCGTCATCTGCCGCTACCTACGGCGCGGGCGAATTGGGTTATCAAGACACCCCCCCCTCAGTATCTTTCGATTTGAAACCCTTAAATCCTTACGGAAAATCTAAGAATGAATTTGATAAATGGCTCTTGAAAAATGAGGCGGTGCAAAAAGCTGATGCGTCTTTCTTTTGGGCGGGATTGAAATTTTTTAATGTGTATGGTCCAAACGAATACCACAAAGGGCGCATGGCGAGTACCATTTTTCATTTTTTTAACCAAATCAACGCTAAAGGTGAAGTCAATTTGTTTAAAAGCCATAAACCCGAATATGGTGACGGCGAGCAACAACGGGATTTTATCTACGTGAAGGACGTGCTAAAAGTGATGTGGTTTTTATATGAAAATAGGCAAAAAGTGCAATCAAGCATCTATAATGTAGGGACAGGTAAGGCACGTAGTTTCAATGATTTGGTCAAAAATGTTTTTATTAATGTGGATAAACAATTGACTATCAACTATATACCTACACCTGAAGATATTAAAGAAACGTATCAATATTTTACAGAAGCGGATATGGCGCATTTAAGGACGCAAGGGTATGAAGAAAAATTTTATACTTTGGAGGAGGGTATTGCGGATTATGTTCAGCAATATTTGAAAGGGAAGAAAATATATTGAGCATTTAAGGTAGTGGTTTAGGAAACTGATTTTGATGATGTTTTTTAATTTTTTCACAAAAAAAATTAAAAAACATCATCAAAATCAGTTTCCTAAACCGCATTTCTTACGCACCAAAATACATTAGGTCAATTCCACCACCCAATCTTTCAACTCTGGGTTTTCTTCTAAAAACAATTCCAACCTTTTTCTACTTGCTAAAAAAACGATGCGATTACCAAAAGCACCTGTACCTTTTAATACCAAAGTAGCATATTTGAAGAGGAAACCTGTGGATAACTCTATCTTATCAACATCGGAATGTAGATAACGTCTGTTTTTAAAATAATCCGTTACATATACATATTCTTTGTCTGCATCAATACGGCGCAATCTCAATATGGTTTTCCAAAAAATAAAGGCAAAAACGGCAATAAAAGCCATTAAACCCAAGCGCAAATAGCTAACTGGTAAATCCCCAATATGCCCTTTATCTGAAAACGAGATGGCAATTAAGAATGTACCGAAAAAGGCTAACCATAAAGTCGGTAAAAAAATGCGTAGTGCCAATGTCCAAGATGTTGATAATTGTCGTGTCATAGTTATTTTACGTTTAAAATGCCCATTATATCTTTCACTTCTCTCACCGTCTGTTGCGCAATTTTGCGAATATGGGCTGAGGTTTCTTGTATTTCTGCTTTCACTTCTTTTTTGCGGCTGTGTATATCTGCCAGATTATCTCTAAAAGGCTGTGTCAATTCCACAACAGCTTCGGCTACTTCCTGCTTCAAATCGCCGTAACGCCGTATGCCTTGATTATATTTGTCCATTTGGTCGTTATATACGTCCATTTTATCACAGGCTTTCAATAGATTGAATAGATTTTCTACACCCGCGCTCATTTTATCACTTTCGGCATTTTCACCGCCAATATCCGTTACCGCCGATTTTATTTGTTTTCTAATACGGTCAGCTTCGCCAAACAGGTTAATATAGTGCTTTTCTCCAAGCGATTTCGACATTTTTTTAGTCGGGTCGGCGGGAGACAAGAGTTTTGGAATTTCGGTAAATAGTGGTTTAGGATGTACAAAATACTCTTTTCCAAATTGATGATTGAAACGGGCGGCTATATCGCGGCTCAATTCCAAATGTTGCTCTTGGTCTTTACCCACAGGCACATAATCAGCGCGGTATATCAAAATATCCG
This sequence comes from Saprospiraceae bacterium, assembly GCA_043768285.1. Lineage (GTDB taxonomy): Bacteria > Bacteroidota > Bacteroidia > Chitinophagales > Saprospiraceae > JAAFJT01. The sequence continues at coordinate 9,760 of JAYVKQ010000668.1, forward strand.
CCGCTTGCAATACAGGATACATAAACAAACCTGTAGAAATAAAAGCCTGATTGTCTTTTTCCTCCAATTGGTCGCGCTTATCTTTAAACTGGGTCATCTTGGACAATTCGCCATACGAAGTCACGCAACTTAAATACCAACACAACTCCATATGCTCTGGCACAAGCGATTGCACAAACAGGTTTTCGGGTTTGATGCCACACGCCATGAGCTGAAACACCATTTTCCACGTGTTTTCGCGCAAATCAGTGGTATTGTAGGGCATTGTCATAGAATGGCAATCCACTACACCATAGATACAAGCATATTGCTCTTGCAATTGCACCCAGTTTTTGACCGCCCCGAAGTAGTTGCCAAGATGTAAATCGCCCGTAGGCTGTATGCAGGAAAGAACTCTTTTCATATATCTATCGAATTGGGGCTACCCCCTCAGTATTTTTCTAAAAAAAATGTGGAATACTATTTTCTTTTTCTTCAATGCCGCTTTTATAAATGGACAATTGCTGCCATCCTTTGCGTAACATACTCAAACTGATGCTGCCTAATATGAGAATATGATAGGTATTCATCAGTCCATCAATTAGAAATATACCTGCAACTGATAATAATAGGCAGACAATACCACCGAATAAATACCAATAGCGATATTTTTCTGCATTATCAAAATCCTCTATTTCATCTAATGCAACTTGAACATGGCTACCCGCTGTTCCAGTATCTACGCCATATATTTCTACTAAAAGTTCAAGAATACGCATCTTGCCATACCCTCGCCTATGGAGTTCTTTGGCTCTAAGTATTAATTCCTTTCTCATTGTTTTTCAGGTCAATATCTATAAAGAAGCAATAACAGATATTTCAACATTCACATTTTTAGGTAGTGTTTTTACGGCTACAGTTGCGCGTGCGGGAAAATCTCTTTTGAAGTATGCACCATAAACCTCATTTACGGCTGCAAAGTTGTTCATATCGGATAAAAAAATGCTGGTCATCACCACATTATCGAAAGTCGCGTTGGCTTCCGTCAATATAGCTTTCAGATTTTCCATCACCCGTTTGGTTTCGTTGGGTATGGTATCCAATATTAAATCGCCCGTAGCAGGGTCGAATGCAACTTGACCACTCACGTAAAGTGTATTGCCTACCTGCACGGCTTGGCTATAAGGACCAATCGGGGCAGGAGCATTGGGCGTATTGATGATATGTTTTTTCATTCTGATATTGTTTTGATAAAACACAAAAAGCCCCCGTGCTTGAAAAATCAAATGGGAGCTTATTTATTGGCATTGATAATCAATAGATTAGTTATGCAGCGTCATCATCAGCGTCTGCAACAGCAACAGTCTTACCCTTTACGATAAGATTGCCTTTGTAGTACGTATCACCTTCGTGTTTGTAGGCACGGTGACGCATATGTACTTCACCCGTTGTTTTGCACGTTGTCAAAGTGGGCATTGCTGCACTGTCTTGACCACGGCGCGTGCGCTTGCGTTGTCTGGAATGTTTATTACGAGGATTTGGCATGGCTCAAAAATTTTACTTAGTTTTATATATTATCTGCGTATGGCAGATATTTAATTGCTATTGAATAAGTTTTTCAAATTGTCGAATGGGTTTTGAGGTGGTTTTTCTGCTTCGGGTACTGAGGGGGTGCCTTCTATGAGTTTCAAAATCTCCATATCGCAAGGACGTGGGTCATCGTTTTCGCAATCATACACCTTATTATAAGGTACTGAAAGGCAAATGAACTCATATATATATTGCGCCAAATTAAAAACATGGTCATCGGGCGATATATAAACGACTTCGGCATCATCCTCATTTTCTTCGAGCGATTGTTTTACCGTCAGATAGTGTGTATCGCCAAAAGGCAAATCTATATTGGCGGTGCAACGGTCGCACTCAGTATGGACAGAGCCATCAACATCAAAAACCAATTCAAAGAACGTGTCCCGCTTATCTAAAGTAACATGGACATCAAAATTTCCTTTTTGTATAGGGCTACCTTCAAAATTTTCGAAGAAATCGTCTCCAATTTCAAAGTCAAATTCATGTACGCCGTTTTTCAATCCTTTTATAGGTAATGAAAACTCCTTGAACTTTTCCATGACAGATGGCGGTTGTTTTAAATGTAATATCCCACAAAAGGGTGTTTGAAAAAATATCTAAATAATTGACTTGTAATTATTTAGGGCTATTTGTAAACCCTCTTGTATCGCAATTTTAAAAAACGGCTGCAAAGTTAGGATTTTTTGATAAAAAACCCAATAATTATTTTAAATTTAAAGAAGAAAAATTGAATGTATAACGGAACGCCGTTCCGTTGCACTTATACCCGTACCTTCCCATCCGTCATAAACCAAGTAGGCTCTGGGTTATTAGGGTCTCCATGATAATTGATAGTAATTTCCTCACCCGCTTCAATATCGTGTACAGCGTATATTTCAATGGTTTGTTGCTCAAAATCCATGAAATAATCGGCATTTGAAGGGCAATCGTGGTTGTAAAGAGAACCAAAACCCAAAGCCAATGCGCTTTCTAAATGGCTATCGCCCCAAAGGAAATAATAATCATAGAGGGTAGTCTTATCTAAAATAGCCATTTCGCCCTCCTTCAATACGATGACAGGGCAGACCTCAATCATATCGCCACTTTTGATAGGTGCGCCTGTAAAAACACCCCTGCCGCCTAAGTCACTCGATGCAATATATAAAGTTGGATTTCTCATTTTTACTTGTTGTTTTTTTCTACACCTTCTTCCTCTTGATTTTCCAGTTCTTTATTTGAAAGTGGGTCTTTTATCTCTTTTATTAATGTACCTTTGTCATCAAATTCGAGGGATATGTAATCTGTATTAGATTGTAATTCAATTTGATAGCTTTGTTTGGTGTCCGTATTGACCAATTGTAGTATGGCAATTTCGGCATCTTTGTACCTATCGTTTAAAAACTTCTGAATGGCTTGCGGCAAGGCTTCCAATTCAACCATTTTTATTTGATATTGAAATTTGCCAGCAGCATCAAAAATGGCTTTACAATCATATGTGCCATCGTTAAAGGTGATGCTATAACCAATGTCTAAAGTATCCCAATACACGTCTTGCGCTTTGGGAAAACGCTTGGCAAAATCAGTCACAGCCGATGGGACTCCCTGCCCCTCCTGACTTTCTCGGGACAGGTCAGTATTCTGAACAGATTGAGCAGCCTTTTTATCATTTTTACAAGAAAAAAACAATGAAACAGCTATTATACTGATGTAAAAAGTAATCGTAAATCGTAGCATGGTGGATAATATGTAGCACAAAGGTAGATTTTTTCTCAAATTTTCTTACAATATAAGTTTGTTCTCTATTTTTACATCAGAATGTGTAAACAACCATCTTAAAATATAACTCGTAATTGAATGAGAAAGATATTCGCAAAATTTATTTTAGAAACGGTATGGGGCTTTCGGGTTGAACCAGTCTACCCTAAAGAGGTCAAAAAATCGGTTATTGTTGCTATGCCACACACGTCCAATTGGGATTTCTTGATTGGTATTTTGTTGCGCCCCGCTTTAGATTTGGATACCCATTTTGCAGGGAAAAATAGTTTATTTTTCTTCCCATTGGGCACTATCATGCGTTGGTGGGGTGGCGTGCCTGTTGAAAGAAGCAAAAAGACCAATTTTGTAGATGCAGTAGCCAAATTTTTTGAAGGCAAAGAGAGTTACAAAATTACCATTGCACCCGAAGGAACGCGCTCAAAAGTGACACAATTGAGAACAGGCTTTTATTATATTGCTATCAAAGCGAATGTGCCTATCGTGTGTTGTAAATTTGATTTCGGTAACAAAGTAGTAGGCTTTAGCCAACCTTTTTATCCTACGGGCGATTACGATAAAGATTTGCCGCATATTTTAGCCTATTTCAAGGATGTCAAAGGGCTTTATCCTGAATATCAATACGATATTGAACAGCACTTAATTCATTGATTATCAGTTTTTTAATACAAATATTCTTAACTTAAACCCGTTTTTATTTATGAAAAAAATAATATACCCTACTGTTCTTTTAGTCTTCACAGCCTTCCTTTTCATGGGCAGTTCAGGGGGCTTTGCTGTATCTATGGGTGAGGGCATTACAGGTGCGCCAGGTGATGTTAAGCAAGCCAATGGCAATGCCAAAACCTGTCAATTCTGCCACAATGGAGGGTCATACAATCCGACGACCAAAATTGAATTGCTCAACGAAGCGGGTACGGCTGCGGTCACGCGCTACGAACCCACTAAAAACTATACTATTCGCGTAACGGTTACGCCGGGTGCAGGTGCGCCCGTGGGCTATGGTTTTCAATTGATTGATATTCGTAAGAGTAACAGTGCTAACATAAAAGGGTTTTTAGCGCAACAAGCATCGGGTCTTCGCATTTCAACCTTGACAAGTGGTGCACAAGCCAACCGCACCTATGCTGAACACGCTTCGTGGAGTGTGCCTAATATCTTTAATGTGAAATGGAAAGCCCCTGCCGCAGGAACAGGCGCGGTGGTGTTTTATGCCGTTGGAAATGCCGTGAATGGCAACAATGATATTAGTGGCGATAACGGGACAGCTTCCGTCAATATAGAATTTGCAGAATTAACGTCTAATGTCAATGAATTGGCAAACGCTGTGCAAATGAGCGTTTATCCGAACCCAACCACTGAGGGGCTGATGTTACAAATTGCCAGTAAAAAAGCGCAACAACTACAAGTGCGCATTTCAGATATTAGTGGCAAAACTATATTGGCGGAAAACTGGTCTTTGCAGGTAGGGGAAAACAATAAAAGTTTGAACGTAGCGCATTTGCCCAAAGGTGCGTATATGGTTCAATTAGTTGATAATCAAGATATTGTGTCGAAGAAAATTGTTAAATTATAGTAATTAATGCGAATAATGGGTTCAAATCCAATAAATCCGTTAGGATTTGTACGTTTATAGATAATATAT